>NZ_BCNY01000015.1:600000-888735 GCF_001602375.1 Methanoculleus horonobensis
ATGGAGACCGGGTCGTTTGCTCACCTGGAAAACGAGCTCTACAAGGGCTACTACGCGCGGCTCATCACGGATGCGAAAGGAGGCGTCAAGGGCGGGGATATCTTCCTCAAGTATATCCGGCTCGAGATCGATATCCGGAACATCCAGAACCTCTTCCGGCTACGGGCCGGACATGTCCGTGAGGACGTCAGGGAACTGTTGATCAGTGGCGGTTCGTTCACGGTGGACGAGTTGCAGCGTCTCTCGGGACTCGAGAGCCAGGACGAGTTCATCGATGCCTTAAAACGGCAGGTGAAGATGATCCCGCTCCTGAACACGCTTGAAGAGATCCGGGGCAAGACCGCACCCCACGAGATCGAGGTTGCGCTGACCCGGGTCCAGCTGGATCAGATGGAACAGATGTCGAAGCGGTATGCGTTTTCGATCCTTCCGGTCCTCGTCTATCTGGAGAAGAAAAAGTACGAGGTCGCGAATCTTCGCGCCCTTGCCCGGGGTAAGGAAGCCGGCCTCCCCGGTGAGCGGTTACAGGGCTACCTGGTGATGTAGAATGGAGATCGCAGTTGTCGGTACCGGTGAATTCATCCTCGGTTTCAGGCTCGCGGGTGTTCGAAGAACCTACGCGGCCGAGACCGACGAACGACTGGTCGAGCATATCAACCAGGTGCTGGATGACAGGGATGTCGGCATCCTCGTGCTGAAAGGCAGCGACATGGAGCGGATCCCTCTGCGGCTTCGCACCACCCTCGAAAACTCCGTCAAGCCGACGGTTATCGCGATCGGCGGAGATGAGGGCGGCCTGTCGATGAGAGAGAGAATCAAGAGATCGGTGGGTGTTGATCTGTGGAAGTAATGGAGAAAGGAAAAGAGAACAGGGCTCAGGGAGTCCTGAAGCGGATTTCAGGGCCGGTCGTCACTGCTGTCGGTCTCGACGCGCATATGTACGACGTGGTGAAGGTCGGCAATGAAGAACTGATGGGGGAGGTCATCAAGATCCAGGGTGAGAACATCATCATCCAGGTCTATGAGGATACCGCCGGCATCAGACCCGGTGAGCCGGTGGGAAATACCGGTCTCTCGCTCGCTGTTGAACTCGGGCCCGGGCTGCTGACCAGTATCTACGACGGGATCCAGCGGCCGCTCGAGGTGCTCGTGGACAAGATGGGCAACTTCATCGAGCGCGGCGTCTCGGCACCCGGCCTCTCCCACGAGAAGAAGTGGGAGTTCGTGCCCACGGTGAAGGAAGGCGATGAAGTCAGGGCCGGCACCGTCATCGGCACCGTCCAGGAGACGAACATCGTCCATAAGATCATGGTTCCCCCGAGAGCGAAGGGCGGCAAGATCAAGAAGATCTCGGGCGGCAGTTTCACGGTCGATGAGACCGTCTGTGTCCTCGAGGACGGCACCGAGATCGCCATGCTCCAGCGCTGGCCGGTTCGTGTGCCCCGCCCCGTGCAGGAG
Source organism: Methanoculleus horonobensis (assembly GCF_001602375.1). Classification (NCBI taxonomy): domain Archaea; kingdom Methanobacteriati; phylum Methanobacteriota; class Methanomicrobia; order Methanomicrobiales; family Methanomicrobiaceae; genus Methanoculleus; species Methanoculleus horonobensis. Next base: position 601,459 of record NZ_BCNY01000015.1, read on the forward strand.
AAGCTGAACCCGGACATCCCGCTGATCACCGGTCAGCGGATTCTGGACGGTCTCTTCCCTATCGCGAAGGGCGGAACGGCGGCCATCCCCGGCCCGTTCGGCAGCGGCAAGACGGTCACCCAGCAGCAGCTTGCGAAGTGGTCGGACGCCGAGATCGTCGTCTACATCGGCTGCGGCGAGCGCGGCAACGAGATGACCGAGGTTCTGACCGAGTTCCCGGAACTCGAGGACCCGAAGACCGGCAAACCGCTCATGGAGCGGACGGTGCTGATCGCGAACACCTCGAACATGCCTGTCGCGGCCCGTGAAGCGTCCGTGTATACGGGCATCACGATCGCCGAGTACTTCCGTGACATGGGCTACGACGTCTCGCTGATGGCCGACTCCACCTCGCGGTGGGCTGAAGCCATGCGTGAGATCTCGAGCCGTCTTGAGGAGATGCCCGGTGAGGAAGGCTACCCCGCGTACCTTGCGGCACGCCTCTCGGAGTTCTATGAGCGTGCGGGACGTGTCATCTCCTTGAACGGTGAGGGCGGTTCCGTCTCCGTCATCGGCGCGGTCTCGCCGCCGGGCGGCGACTTCTCCGAGCCGGTCACCCAGAACACCCTGCGTATCGTCAAGGTCTTCTGGGCACTGGATGCGAAGCTCTCCCAGCGTCGGCACTTCCCGGCGATCAACTGGCTGAACTCTTACTCGCTCTACCTCGACGCACTCAACGAGTGGTACGACAAAGAGGTCTCACCCGAGTGGAACCCGCTCCGGGCCTGGGCGATGGGTGTCCTCCAGAAGGAGGCCGAACTCCAGGAGATTGTCCAGCTGGTCGGTTCCGATGCCCTGCCCGACGAGGAGCAGGTCACCATCGAGGTGGCCAGGATGATCCGTGAGATCTTCCTGCAGCAGAACGCCTACGATGCGGTCGACACGTTCTGTCCGATGTCCAAGCAGTACGACATGATGAAGGCGATCAAGCACTACGCCGACCTCGCGCGTACCGCCCAGGTGGGCGGCGCGACCCCGCAGCAGGTCATCGGCGTCAAGAGCAAGAACGAGCTTCCGCAGATCAAGTTCATCAGGGACTACGAGCCCGAACTCGAGAAGATCATGAAGCAGATGGAAGCTGAATTCGACGCGATGAGGACGGTGTGACCATGAAGGAATACAGAACGGTTGCACAGGTTGCAGGACCGCTGGTCTTCGTCGAGAAGACAGAACCGGTCGGCTACAGCGAACTCGTCAACATCGTGACCGCCGACGGCACGGTCAAGCGCGGCCAGGTGCTGGATACGAGCGACGAGATCGTGGTCGTCCAGGTCTTCGAGACCACCGCAGGCATCGGCAGGGACTCGGGCATCCGGTTCACCGGCGAGACGATCAAGATGCCGGTGGGCAAAGACATGCTCGGCCGTATCCTCTCCGGCGGCGGCAAGCCGATCGACGGAGGGCCGGAGATCGTGCCCGAGAAGAGGCTCGAGATCACCGGTGCGGCCATCAATCCCTACGCCCGCTCTTCACCCGAGGATTTCATCCAGACGGGTATCTCGACGATCGACGGGACGAACACCCTCGTCCGCGGTCAGAAACTCCCGATCTTCTCTGCCTCCGGTCTGCCCCACAACGATGTGGCGCTCCAGATCGCCCGGCAGGCGAAGGTGCCCGGTTCGACCGAAGAGTTCGCCGTGGTCTTTGCTGCGATGGGTATCACGCGTGAAGAGGCCAACTACTTCATGGCCGACTTCGAGAAGACCGGCGCTCTCGAGCGTTCGGTCGTCTTCCTGAACCTTGCCGACGACCCGGCCGTCGAGCGGACGATCACGCCGCGTCTCGCGCTCACGACCGCCGAGTACCTGGCGTTCGACCTCGGCTACCACGTGCTGGTCATCCTGACGGATATGACCAACTACTGCGAGGCGCTCCGTCAGATCGGCGCGGCCCGTGAGGAAGTGCCCGGCCGGCGTGGTTACCCCGGCTACATGTACACCGACCTTGCGAGCATCTACGAGCGTGCGGGTATCATCAAGGGTGTCAAGGGTTCTGTGACCCAGATCCCGATCCTGACGATGCCCGGCGACGATATCACCCACCCGATCCCGGACCTGACCGGTTACATCACCGAAGGACAGATCGTGGTCAACCGTGATCTGCACCGGAAGGGTATCTACCCGCCGATCAACGTGCTGCCGTCGCTTTCCCGTCTGATGAACCTCGGTATCGGCGAGGGGCACACCCGCGAGGACCACAAGAAGGTCTCCGACCAGCTCTACGCGGCATACGCGGAGGGTAATGATCTCCGTGGCCTGGTCGCCATCGTCGGCAAGGACGCGCTCTCGGAGCGCGACCGGATGTTCCTCGAGTTCGCCGACCTCTTCGAGGACCGGTTCGTCAGGCAGGGCCTGTATGAAGACCGGTCGATCGAGGAGACGCTCGACCTCGGCTGGGAACTCCTCTCGACGCTGCCCGAAGAGCAGCTCGTCCGTATCGACCGCGAACTGATCCAGAAGTACCACCCGAAGTACCGGAAGAAGGCACAGGGGTAAACGTCCATGGCGCTACGAGATATCAAGCCGACCCGATCCGAGCTGATCAACGTCAAGCGACGGATCAAGCTCTCGGAGCGCGGCTATAACATCCTCAAGATGAAGCGCGATGGGCTGATCCTGGAGTTCTTCAAGGTGCTGCAGCAGGCGAAAGACAGCCGTGGCGCCCTTCTGGAGCGCTACGAGCACGCAATGGAGATGATCGCCCTCGCGGAGACCGTCGAGGGCGCGATCGGGGTGAAGGCCGCCGCCTTCTCGACGGCGGACGCCCCCGCCATCTCCCTCAAAAGCAAGAACATCATGGGCGTCGTCGTCCCGGAGATAGAGGCGTCTTCCGTCCGGAAGGGCGTGCTCGACCGCGGCTACGGGATGCTCGGCACCTCCGCCGTCATCGACGAGACTGCTGAAGCGTTCGAGGATCTGCTCGAGGCTATCATCGAGGCCGCCGAGATCGAGACGACCATGAAGCGGCTGCTCGACGAGATCGAGAGCACCAAGCGGCGCGTGAACGCGCTCGAGTTCAAGGTGATCCCGGAGCTCTCCGAAGCCAGAGATTTCATCAAGATGCGGCTCGATGAGATGGAGCGCGAGGAGCTCTTCCGCCTGAAAAAGATTAAGGCACGGAGCGCCTGAAGAGAGAGACTGGTGATACCCGGTGGAGATCGGTACGCTCGCAGATACTGGGAAGTTGACGGGAACGGTGATGCTGCGGGTTGATTTCAACTCGCCCATCGATCCCTCCTCAAACCAGATCTTAGACGACAAAAGGTTTCGGGAACACCTGCCGACGGTGCAGGCACTTGAGGACGCACGGCTCGTCGTCCTCACGCACCAGAGCAGGCCCGGCAAGAAGGATTTCACGACGCTTGAGGCGCATGCGGCGAAACTGGAGCGGCTGCTCGGCCGCCCGGTGACGTACGTGGAGGACATCTTCGGGCGGTGCGCCCGGGATGCCATCCGGAGCGCGAAGCGCGGCGACGTCCTGATGCTCGAGAACCTCCGGTTCGCCGCCGAGGAGAACCTGACCCTGAAGCCCGATGAGGCGAAGAAGACTCTTCTCGTCCGGCGGCTGGCGTCGATGGCCGACGTGTACGTCAACGATGCGTTCGGAACGGCACACAGGTCGCAGCCATCGATCGTGGGGCTGCCGCTCGTGCTGCCGTCGGTGGCCGGCCTCCTGATGGAGAAGGAGGTCGCGAACCTCTCCCGGGTCTTCACCGGGGCCCCGCGCCCCGTCACCTTCGTCCTTGGGGGGACGAAGGTGGACGACTCGATCGCGGTCGCAGAGAACGTCCTCGCGCGAGGGACGGCCGATCGGGTGATCGTCGTCGGCGTGGTGGGCAACGTCTTCTTGCTTGCGGCGGGACACGATATCGGGCGCCCGTCGGCCCGGCTGATCGACGACCTCGGCTACCGGGCTGAGATCGATAAGGCGAAAGCCCTCCTGGAGTCCTACGCCGACCGGCTCTCTCTGCCGCACTCGGTCGCCGTGCGCGAAGACGGCGAACGGGTCGATTACCCTCTTGACGCCGTCCCGGAGGACGCCCAGGTGCTCGACATCGGGAGCGACTCAATCCGGAGCCTCACGGGGACGATCACGGAATCGGGAACGGTCGTGGTGAACGGGCCGGCGGGACTCTTCGAGGAGGAGCAGTTCGCCGTCGGCACCTTCGAGCTCCTGAGGGCGGCGTCCACCGTGGAGTTCTCGGTGGTGGGCGGCGGACATTCCGGCGCGGCCATCGAGCGGCTCGGTCTCGAGAGCGAGTTTACGCACATCTCTACCGGCGGAGGGGCGGCAATCGAGTTCCTGACCGGGAAGAAGATGCCCGCCATCGAAGCGCTGGAGATGTCCCGCAAGATCTTCGGCTGAGGGGTATAGCGCCCCTCCCTTTTCTCTCGATTTCCTCTCCTCTTCCGTTGCGCAGTCACGTGAGGGTGTAGTACCCCCTTATCGGCGGGTCGGGTGAAGTTGCGGATGCTGGGCTGCACGGTGAGCGTTTGCGGTATAATAACGCGAATTAAGCCGTGTACCATCCGCCTGACGATAAAAGTGAGGTGATGTTGACCTTATAGAATGAGGTGGGGGGCCACACCCGAAAGCCTTGCAGCCCGGCGTAATCTCGCTTGTGGTTGCTGAACGCTGGTTCAGGGGCACCCGTGCCCCCGAACCGAACCCTTGGCATCGTTGGCGGTGTAGTTGGTTGTGCAGTTGGTTGTGGTGATTGCTGATGGAATTGAATGATTGGTGAATGCTGGGTGTGGTACTTCCCCGCACCAGTATCTATTCTGGCCGATATATATTATTTTCCAATAAATATCTAAACGAATATATGTGCCAAAATAATAATCAGGGTTGCTATAATTCACCGTTAACCGAAATGCCTGCAAGTATTTCAGGAACGTTTTGCGGGAGGGTTTATATACCCGGTCCCCGCGTCGGATCACTCACGAAGGAGGGCAACCCGGGAGCCGACCGGGATGCCGATATCCGCGCCAATCGGGCCACATTTCACCGACATCAGGTAGGCGACGGGGGGAAGGTCGCGGCCGTCGGAGAGCGACTCGTAGTTCGCCATGCCCTTCGCGAGGACGAGCGTCGCGCGGTCAAGTGCATCGGCGAGCGCCGGCGGAGCGAGCTCGCGGTTGAGCCCGAGTTCGGCGATGCCGTCCGTGGTGGGGGTGAGCAGGTCGACCCGGCGGTCGAGACCGAGCGCCGCGGCATCCTCCATCGTCGCGTCGTTTAAGATCGGGGCTCCCCGGACGGCGAACGTGACGTGGGAACCATTCTTCTTGAGATGGTCGGCGAAGAGCGCGTCGAAGACGATCTCGCCGCAGTTGTCGGCGAGGTAGACCACCCGGGAGGTGAGCCTCTCGATCGCGGTGGTGTCGTCGACGGTCAGCCCCGCCGCAAACTCCCGCCGGAAGAACTCGACGAAGTTGTCGGTGACGGTATGCGCCTGTGAACCGTAATCCAGCGTGTTGCCGATGACGGATGCCAGCGCAAGGTCGTGGAACGTAGATAGATCGCCGCGCACCGTCCGGCAGACGATCGCCGCGTCGGCGTTGTTGTCCCTCTTCAACGACCGGTAGGGGTCGGGATCACCGATCATCCGGTAGGCGAGCCGGTGTACCCGGCTCGCGATGACGGGTGCGGGCACCGGATCGGCAGCGATGCGGCTGAGAAGGTCCCGGCACGCATCGACGATCTCGGAGACGCGCAGGGAATCGTCGATGCAGAGCCGGCTCTCGTATTCAACCCGGCTGAGCAGGCAATTCGTGCAGTCTGCAGTCAACCTCATGCTACGAATAATTCTGTCCGGGACAGAGAAAAAATGGTCTGATGGGGCCACTGCGATTTGAACGCAGGTCAGAAGACCCCCAGTCTCCTAGGATGGCCAGGCTACCCTATGGCCCCTTCCCTACTATATATGCTCGAATTACACATATATCTTCGCTTTGGAGGGGAGAGGATAGACCTTCTACCCGCGGACTTTCTTATACTCCTCAACGCTTCGTGTCAGTTGTTCCAGTTCACTGCCGGTGATCTCCATTCTACCACTCAGTGCTTCGACTTCTTTGAGAAGCTGCTGGATGCGCACGTACATCACGTACATGATAAACAGCAGGCAGACGATGGTTACCGAGAGCAGGACTATCATGATTGCGTTAATATCCATAGTTATCATGGTTCCCTCCTGAATAGTGCGCGGGCAAACCGCTCAACAAATCCTTCCTGCACCTTGTGCGGCTCCGCCTCAACGGGGATACCCGCCAGTTTGGCTGCAATTCTTCTGAACGCTTTCGATGATTCGGAACCCGGCGCTCCGACGACGACCGGTGTCTTTGCCGCTGCTGCCCTTCGTACGTTTGCGTCTTCGGGCACCGTATCGATGATCGATACGTCGAGGGTCTTCTCGATCTTTCTCCGGCTCATCTCGGTCTCTTCCAGTATCGCCCGGTTGAGAATAGCTCCCCCGATGGTGCCGCCGACCGTCTCCGTCAGGATCTTGATCTTCAGAGCATCCACGATCGAAGAGATCTCGGGGTTCACGACCAGCAGAACCTCATCTGCTACCGTGAGCGGTATGACCCCATCCGTTCCGATACCGGCGGGTGCATCGAGAAGCAGAAATTCACAACGGTCAGTGAGATCACACATCACGTCCGTGAGCCGTTCTGGATTCGCGTTCTGGAACCCCTGGAGCGAGAGACCACAGGGTACTACCTTGAGGCCGTACGGCCCCTCGTACATTGCATCCCTGATTGACGCTGTCCCTGCCAGAACCTCGTGGAGCGTGATCGGGGTCTCTGCAAGCCCAAGTACCAGTCCGAGGTTGGCCATCCCGACATCCGTGTCAACGATACACGTCTCTCTGCCATGCTGGGCCAATGCTGTTCCCAGGTTTGCGGTGACGGTCGTCTTCCCGGTGCCGCCTTTCCCGGAGGCGATAGTGTAGGCTTTAATCATCCAAAACCGTCTCAAGGATAGATCGTAGTTTTCAAACATAAACTTATTTATTTGCCCCTCTCGCTTGAAGGACATAAATACAGTTTTCGAAGGTGGAGATACTTCTTATTGGGTGAGCCGAACTGGAAACAGTCTTGAATGCCTTCGCGACCTGGTTTCACGGTTATGCCGCGGGGCCGGTCGAGTTGCGGGAAGAGAGATATTTCACTTCAAGGGCGGTGATCCCTGGTTTACATGGTAAAAGCGAGTTAGTAGAGCGATTTGGTGCAATGTAGATTCGATATTCATATATGATGCGACGAAGATATCTCACTGAGATATCTTGGGGTTAGTATGATGAGCCGTCATCCCTTTATGGAAGAGAGTGCCCGGAAGTACATCGATGAGATTCAGTCGGTTGTCGGTGTTACCGCGTGCGCTCTCGTATCCAGTGAGGGCAGAATTTTAGGTAAACACTTCCCGGAAGGCGACATTACATCGTCGCTTTTCGCAGCAATGTGTGCAACTGTCCTCGCGTCGGCGGAGGCGGCTTGCGGCAGCGTCGATGTAGAGCGGCCGACCCTGGTCACCGTTGCCTCAGCCGACGCTACAGTCCTCATCGTGAGTGTCGGGGAAGCCACCCTGATCACGGCGGTGATTGATAGGTCGGCGGATCTCCCAGCAGTACAGAGACAGTTATTGGATATAGCAGCCAGGATCGGAGAGGAGGAGGCATGATGTATACGATATTAGTTGTTGACGACAGCCCCATGATCGTCGATGTTTTTGTTACCATGCTGGAGCGTGGTGGCTATCGGCCGATAACCGCCTTCAGTGGCGAGGAGTGTCTTGAGACCCTGAAGGCGACCCCTCCGGACCTGGTTCTTCTCGACATCATGATGGAGCCGATGGACGGCTGGGAGACGCTTGAGAGGATCAAGACAAACTCCGCAACGCGGGATATCCCCGTCCTCATGCTGACCGCAAAACCCCTCACGCCCGAGGAGGCGAACGAATACGGCCCCTATATCGAGGACTATATCCTCAAGCCCACCACCCATCACCAGCTCTACGAGGCCATCGAGCACGTGCTGGCACGCCGGCACTCCATCGCCACCAACATCGAGCGGGCGCGCGAAGCCGGTGTGGATCAGAAACTCGTCGACGAATATGAACGTCTCGCAAAAAGCGTCGATATCAACCGCCGCCTCTTAAAGATCCTTGAGACCACCTACAGCATCAAGGATGCCCGGGCGGGCATGGGCGAGGACATCACGAGGGCGATCAAGAGCATGGCAGCGAGCATCAAGATTCAGGAAGAACGGTTGAATCAGGTTCGCAACCAGTTTGAGGATCTCTTCGAGGCGCGTTGATCGCCCTCAATCTCCGATTTGATAACTCTCCTCCGGAATAAAAGATGCTAAGCCCGGTCGGGGCTTCCTGCTCCTAGTAACTATCCGCGCGTTCCTGCTTCCCGATATAGACGATCGCGATTGTCAGCACGAGGATCGCCGCGAGTGTCATTCCGATATCGACGGGATCCAGTTGTTCGACTCCAAAGGTCAGCACCCGCCGCACCATTGCGGTGATGCCTGCAATCAGGATCGGCGTCACGAGCACCCTGTTGGTCCGGAAATACGCCGTCACCGTCTCCAGGATCTCGACGATGATGAGGGTCAGAAGGAGCGCGTGCAGGACCCCGAGTATGCCCTGGGTCATATTCTCGGTATGGATGAGCGCCGCTACCTGGAGGATGACGTCGTAGAACGAGAAGATCGCGAGCAGGGAGAGCGAGGCGGCGATGAGCAGGTATATGCTCAGCGTTACCCATGATATGGAGGATATGATCGTATCTGCGCGATTTTTGGTGGGAATCATGGGACACCCTCATCCGGGGGAATACGTATATAACCAGAATGTTCGAGGAGCATTAAACATTCCGATAGGTCTGCAGTGGGTTGATAATTGAAAGGTTTATATCGTTAGACTGCGAATGATATGATACGCCTTCAAGTAAGTTATTTATACTATTCTCGCATTGTAATAATGCTGGATGGCAGTACTCGCGGGGTCTATAGCTCAGTTAGGTAGAGCGCCTGGCTTTTAACCAGGTGGTCGGGGGTTCAAATCCCCTTGGGCCCGTTGCCATGGGCGATGTCTATGGGTTTTAACAAGGTGATGTATCTGATACGCAACTTTTTCGTCGGTGAGGTGTAGGTGATGGGGACTTCACTTGACGTACTCAAACACGAGATGGTTCCGGACCATCAAATTATGGGCGAGGAAGAGGTCGCCGACCTCCTTGCGACGTACCATATAACTTTAGAGCAATTGCCGAAGATCTATCACGACGATCCTGCAGTGAAGGCCATAGGGAGCGAAGTCGGGAGCGTCATCCGGATCGTTCGCGACAGTCGTACCGCAGGCAGAGCCGAAGCCTACAGGCTCGTTGTGAAGAGACCGAAGAAATAAATTCAGAGGCCGGGAGCTGATCCATCTGTTAGACAGAAGTGTTTTGTCGAGAGCATATTTTGCGCGTGAGCACGTAGCGCGCCACCAGTTAGACTCTTATAACAACTTCCTCCTGCACAACCTTCAGAAGGTCGTCGATGAACAGCGCGTCATCGAGACCGATATCGAGACCCGGGGGAAAGGGAAGGAAGCTGTATGGGTTGAACTGGGCAAGATCGAGGTGAAAAAACCTCTTGTCCGTGAGGCGGACGGATCGCAGTCCGAACTCTTCCCGAGCGAAGCGCGTCTCAGGAATCTCACCTATGCGGCACCCATTCAACTTGGGATGACGCTTGTGCAGGGCGAAGAAGCGCAGGATCCGATCGTCACCACCATCGGGCAGTTGCCGGTGATGGTGGGTTCGGCCGCCTGCAACCTCTACAACATGAGCGACCCCGAGCGGATCGAGCACGGCGAAGACCCCCTCGATCCCGGCGGCTACTTTGTCGTCAACGGCACGGAACGGGTCCTGATGACGCTCGAGGATCTCGCCTCGAACAAGATCATGACCGAGTTCACCGAGCGCTACAACGAGCGGATCTACGTGGCGAAGGTCTTCTCGCAGTACCGGGGCTACCGCGCGCTCGTGATCGTCGAGCGGAACAGGAAAAACCTGCTTGAAGTCTCGTTCCCCTCGGTCGCCGGGCATCTCCGCTTCGTCGACCTGATGCGGGCGCTGGGGCTCCAGGGCGACCACGACATCGTGGAGGCGGTCTCCACCGATGAGGAGATCCTCACCTTCATGATGCAGAACCTGGAAGAGAGCGAGTGCGACACCGTCGACGACGGTGTCATGTATGTGGGCAAGAAACTCGCCCCCAACCAGACGCGGGACTATCAGCGCAAGCGGGCGGAGTTCGTCCTTGACAACTACCTCCTTCCGCACTTAAACTACCTGATGCCGGTGGGCTTGAAAGAAGAAGACCCCGGATACCGGACGGCAGTCGAGGGTGTCCGCCTTGCAAAGGCGCACTTCCTCGGCCGCATGGCCGAGGCCTGTTTCGACCTGGTGCTTGACCGGCGCCGGATCGACGACAAGGACCACTACTCGAATAAGCGGCTGAAACTTGCCGGCGATCTGATGGAAGACCTCTTCCGGATATCGCTCAATCGTTTGACGCGCGATGTGAAGTACCAGCTCGAGCGGGCCAGCATGCGCCACCGCGACCTCTCGATAGGCACCGCCGTGCGCGCGGACGTCCTGACCGAGCGGCTGCTCCACCCGCTTGCCACCGGGAACTGGGTGGGCGGGCGCACCGGCGTTTCGCAACTCCTCGACCGGGTCGATCACATGGCGGTGCTCTCGCATCTCCGGCGCGTGATCTCCCCGCTCTCCCGCTCGCAGCCCCACTTCGAGGCGCGTGATCTGCACCCCACCCAGTGGGGACGGATCTGCCCGAGTGAGACACCCGAGGGCCCGAACTGTGGACTGGTGAAGAACTTCGCCCAGATGGTCGAGATCAGCAAGGGCGTAATCAACGAAGAGGAAGTGAAGAACATTCTGTACGATATGGGCGTCATCGCCCTCCGGAGAGAGACGACATGAGACAGTCACGTGTCTTCGTTGACGGAGCCCTTATCGGGCTCGTGGACGACCCGCGGGAACTGGTCGAGCGGATGCGCGAGATGCGTCGGCGCGGCGAGATCTCCTCCGAGGTCAACGTATCCTACAAGGAATTCAACAACGACGTCATCATCCATACCGATCGCGGCAGGGCGCGCCGACCACTGATCGTGGTCAAGAACGGTGCTCCGCAGGTGAGCAACGACGACCTCGATCGTCTCCGAAACGGGGAGACGGTCTTCGAGGACGTGGTGCGGAAGGGCGCGATCGAGTTCGTCGACGCCGAAGAGGAGGAAGACCTCTTCATTGCGATCAACGAGGAGGAGCTCACCCCCGAGCACACGCATCTCGAGATCGATCCCTCGCTCATTCTCGGTATCGGCGCGGCGCACGTCCCGTTCCCCGAGCACAACGCCAGTCCCCGTGTCACCATGGGCGCCGGGATGGTCAAGCAGGCGCTCGGCTTTGGAGCAGCGAACATGAAACTCCGGCCCGACACTCGTGGGCACATGCTCCACTACGGCCAGAAGCCGCTCACCTTCACCCAGACCTCGGACGTCATCGGCTCCGACGATCGGCCTGCAGGCCAGAACTTCGTCGTCGCCATCATCTCGTATGAAGGGTTCAATATTGAGGACGCGTTGATCATCAACAAAGCCTCCATCGATCGAGGCCTCGGGCGCTCGCACTTCTTCCGAACCTACGACGGCGAAGAGCGGCGATACCCCGGCGGTCAGGTCGACCGGATCGAGATCCCGGACGAAGAGGTCTCCGGCGCGCACGGTGCCGAGTTTTATGCAAACCTGGACATCGACGGCGTCATCAACCCCGAGACAGTCGTCCACGAGAAGGACGTGCTGATCGGAAAGACTTCTCCGCCCCGGTTCCTCGAAGAGCCTACGAGCGAGCTGATCGCCGTCGAGAAGCGGCGGGACACCTCGGTCACGATGCGGAGCAACGAGCGCGGTATCGTGGACACCGTCATCATCACCGAGGGCGAGAACTCTTCGCGCCTGGTGAAGGTCCGGACCCGCGACCTCCGGGTGCCGGAGATCGGCGACAAGTTCGCGTCCCGGCACGGTCAGAAGGGTGTCATCGGGCTCATCCAGCCCTCGGCGGATATGCCGTTCACCGAATCGGGCATGACGCCCGACCTGATCATCAACCCCCACGCCGTCCCGAGCCGTATGACCATCGGGCATATGCTCGAGATGCTGGGCGGAAAGGTCGGTTCGCTCGAGGGACACCGGATCGACGCGACCGCCTTCCGCGGAGAGCGCGAGACGGGCCTGCGGGGTTCGCTGAAAGAACTCGGATTCGCGCACAACGGTCGCGAAGTCATGTACGACGGCATCACCGGGCGGCAGTTCGCGGCCGATATCTACATCGGCGTCATCTACTACCAGAAACTCTACCACATGGTATCGAGCAAGATGCACGCGCGGTCGCGCGGCCCCGTGCAGGTGCTCACCCGCCAGCCGACCGAAGGACGTGCCCGCGAGGGTGGTCTCCGGTTCGGTGAGATGGAGCGGGACGTGATGATCGGCCACGGTGCGGCCATGGCCTTGAAAGAGCGTCTCCTCGACGAGTCGGACAAGGTGACCCAGTGGGTCTGCGCGAAGTGCGGTATGGTGGCGATGGTTGATAGGAAGAGGAAGGTGACACGATGCCTTGCCTGCGGCGGCGAGACCGATATCTACCCCGTCGAGATGAGTTACGCCTTCAAACTCCTCCTTGACGAGATGAAGAGCATGGGCATTGCTCCCCGCCTGAGACTCGACGATATGGTGTAAGAGAGGGGGCACAATCAAACTATGACCAGTCCAAAACGTGTTGGGAGGATCGAGTTCGGGCTCTTCTCCCCCAAAGAGATCCGCAAGATGAGCGTTCGAAAGATCATCTGGGCGGACACCTACGACGACGACGGGTTTCCCTACCCGCAGGGCCTGATGGACCTGAACCTCGGCGTCATCGACCCCGGCCTCCGGTGCAAGACCTGCGACCAGAAAGCAGCCGACTGCCCGGGCCACTTCGGGCATATCGAACTCGCGAAGCCCGTCATCCACGTCGGGTACACCCGGCTGATCCGGAAACTCCTCCGGGTGAGCTGCAGGTCGTGTTCCCGGCTGCTGATGACGGCCGAAGAGGTCGAGAAGATCGTCGGCCCGGAGGACAGCGAGCTCGCAGGCGAGATCGTCTCTGAAAAGGATATCAAGAAAGAGCGGGTCTGCCCCCACTGCGGGGAGCAGCAGCTCAAGATCAACTTCGAGAAACCCACCACCTTCTCCGAGGTCTTCGTGGAAGATGGGAGAAAGGTCGAGCACAAACTGACCCCGGCCGACATCCGGGCGCGCCTCGAGCGGATCCCGGACGACGATCTCCGGGCTCTCGGGGTCAACCCGGACGTCGCGCGCCCGGAGTGGACGATCCTCACCGTTCTCCCGGTACCGCCGGTAACGATGCGCCCCTCGATCATCCTCGAGAACGGGCAGCGGTCCGAGGACGACCTGACCCACAAACTCGTGGACATCATCAGGATCAATCAGCGGTTCAAGGAGAACCAGGATGCCGGCGCCCCGCAGTTGATCATCGAGGATCTCTGGGAACTCCTGCAGTACCACGTCACCACCTACCTCGACAACGAGGTGGCGGGATGCCCGCCGGCCCGGCACCGGAGCGGTCGGCCCTTAAAGACCCTGTCGCAGCGTCTCAAGGGGAAGGAAGGCCGTTTCCGTGGCTCGCTCTCGGGTAAGCGTGTCAACTTCTCCGCTCGTACGGTCATCTCTCCCGACCCGAATCTCTCGATCGGCGAGGTGGGGATACCGCTCGCCATTGCAAACGAGATGACGCTTCCGATAAGGGTGACCACGTTCAACATCGAGGAGATGCGGCAGTATGTCTTAAACGGCCCCGAGCGTCCCACCATTCGGTCGCCCTGCGGAGCGAACTACGCTATCCGGCCGGACAACCGGAGGATGCGTCTTTCGGACGCGAACCTGGAGACGGTCGCGGAGATGATCGAGCCGGGCTGGACGGTGGAGCGGCAGTTGAAGGACAACGACATCGTCCTCTTCAACCGGCAGCCCTCGCTGCACCGGATGAGCATCATGGCCCACCGGGTCGTCGTGATGGATGGGAAGACGTTCCGGTTGAACCCGGCTGTCTGCCCGCCTTACAACGCCGACTTCGACGGCGACGAGATGAACCTGCATATCCCGCAGACCGAGGAGGCACGGGCTGAGGCCGAGATCCTGGTCTCGGTCTCGTCGAACATCCTCTCGCCGAGGACCGGCGGCCCGATCATCGGGGGTATTCACGACCACATCTCGGGCATCTTCCTCCTGACGCATACCGTCCGCCACTTCAGCAAGGAGGAGACACTCTACCTCACCCAGCACCTGGATATCGAGCACCTGCCCGAGCCGGACAGGGTGGACGAGGACGGCAACCCCCTCTGGACGAACAAGCAGGTCTTCTCGCTCGTTCTCCCCGACAACCTTAACATGGTCTTCCAGGCCTCGTCGTGCCAGAACTGCGAGACCTGCCGGCGCGATATGTGCGAGAACGACGCGTTCGTCCGGGTCGTCAACGGGAACCTGGTCTCCGGAACCATCGACAAGAAAGGGATCGGCGCGTTCGACGGCCAGATCCTGCACCGGATCATCCGGCAGCACGGCATGAAGCGGGCTGCCCGGTTCATCGACGACGTGACCAAACTCTCGATCCGGGGCATCATGCTCGAAGGGTTCTCGTTCGGTATCGATGACGAAGACCTGACCCGAACGGAGTACGGCCAGATCGACGAGGTGCTCGATACCGCCGTCAGCGATGTCGAACGCCGGATCAAGATCTACAACGAGGGGCAGCTCGAACCGATGCCCGGGCGGACGCTTGAAGAGACGCTCGAGATGCAGATCATGCAGGTGCTCGGCAAGGCCCGTGACCGCACCGGTGAGATTGCCGGCCGGCACCTCGGTATAGACAACAGCGCCGTGGTGATGGCGGTCTCCGGTGCCCGTGGATCGATGCTGAACCTGACGCAGATGGCCGGATGTCTCGGACAGCAGTCCGTTCGTGGCGAGCGGATCATGCGTGGCTACGAGGACAGGACGCTGCCGCACTTCCGGCGCAACGATCGCGGTGCCGAGGCGCATGGATTCATCACCAACAGTTACAAGAGCGGTCTCTCCCCTACCGAGTTCTTCTTCCACGCCATTGGTGGGCGTGAAGGTCTCGTGGACACTGCGGTCAGGACGTCGCAGAGCGGGTACCTCCAGCGGCGGATGATCAACGCCCTGCAGGACCTCAAGGTGGCGTACGACGGCACCGTCCGGACGACGGGAGGCCGAATCATCCAGTTCCGCTACGGCGAAGATGGAACCGACCCCGGGAGAAGCAGCTACGGCGCCCCGGTGGACGTGAAGGGTATCATCGAGAGCGTCTTAAAGGAGGAGGTCAAATGAACAGCGATATGGAGCAGCGGATCGATTCCCTCGATCTGCCTTACCGGACGCGGGAGGACCTCAAAGCAACTCTCGAGGACCGTGACGTCACCGATGAGCAGTTCGAGCAGATCCTCGAGATGGTCTTTTCGGAGTATCAGAAGAGCCGGATCGAGCCCTGCGAGGCGGTCGGTGTCGTGGCGGCGCAGTCGATCGGCGAGCCCGGTACCCAGATGACGATGCGTACGTTCCATTACGCGGGTGTGGCCGAGATCAACGTTACTCTTGGTCTCCCCCGCCTGATCGAGATCATGGACGCCCGGCGCGAGCCGAGCACCCCCACGATGGCGGTCCACCTGCTGGACGACTGGGCGTACAACCGCGACCGCGCTCGTGAGGTGAGCTGGCAGATCGAGGCCGCGCCGCTCCACGAGTTCGGGGACATCACCATCGACATGGAGAACATGCAGGTTCTCGTCATGCTGAACAAGGCGGTCTGCGACCGCCGGAAGATCTCAATCGACGAGATTCTTGAGACGGGGCCGAGGAAGATCCGCGAAAAGCGGCACTTCCGGGACTTTGACATCGAAGGAGACCCGAAGGGCGCTTCGCTCACGTTCACTCCGAAGAACCGGGAGAGTTACCAGAACCTCTTCCAGCTCGCGGAGCACGTCCGGCACGTCATCGTCCAGGGTATCGACGATATCGAGCGGGTCGTCGTCAGAAAGGAGGGCGGAGAGTATATCCTTTATACTGAGGGCTCCAACCTAAAAGATGTCTTCGAAGTCGAAGGAGTCGATACCTCCCGCACCCGGAGCAACAACATCAGCGAGATCGCCGATGTGCTCGGTATTGAGGCGGGCCGGAACGCAATCATCCAGGAGGCCTTGAGTACCCTGAACGAACAGGGTATCGGCGTCGATGTCCGTCATATCATGCTCGTCGCGGATATGATGTGCATGGAGGGTGAAGTCAAGCAGATCGGCCGCCACGGTATCGCCGGTGAGAAGGAGAGTGTCCTTTCCCGGGCTGCATTCGAAGTGACGGTCAACCATCTGCTGGATGCTGCAATCGCGAACGAGGTGGACGAACTAAACGGCGTCACCGAGAACGTGATCGTGGGCCAGCCTATCCAGCTTGGCACCGGTGATGTGAAACTCATCGCAAAACCCATAAACCTAAAAATCCAGGAGAAATCATAATGGACTTTAATGCTTCACTACGCAAAGCCGTGAAGACTGGTACCGTGTTCCTCGGGCGAAACAAGACCCGGGAATCCATCGAAGAAGGCAAGGCCAAACTTATCGTGGTGGCCAGGAACAGCCCGGAATCCGTTAAAACTCTGGTGAATGAGACCGATATCCCTGTCTACGTCTACGAAGGCTCGAGCGTCCAGCTCGGGAAAGCCTGCGGCATGCCGTACGTCGTCAGTGCGCTCGCCGTGATCGAGCCAGGCGAATCCGATATCCTGAATGTTGCGAGAGTGTAGACGATGCCACAGGTCACGCTGACTGAGGAGTGCATGCGCCTCATCTCCCAGTTCGAGAGTCTTACCGGCGCAGGCAGCCGCGATTGCATCGTTGATAACCGCAACGAGCGGATCATCTTCGTGATCAATCCCGGCGATATGGGACTTGCTATAGGAAAGAGCGGGTCCAGCATCAAGAAAGCATCCGACGTGATGGGGAAGCGTATCGAGGTCGTGGAATACTCCGCTGACCCGGGCCAGTTCCTCCGGAACTGCTTCCTGCCTGCCCAGGTCACCGACATCGACTTCGACACGAACGAGGAGGATCAGCAGGTTGCCCTTATCGAGGTCCGGGACGAGGACCGGGGCCTTGCCATCGGCAAAGCAGGGAAGAATATCTTCAAGGCAAAAGTTCTCGCACAGCGGCAGCACGACATCGCCGATGTTCAGCTGATGCAGAACGATTCTGCCTGAACACTTTTTTTACCGTAATCCAGTAATATCCCGTGGCGACAGGGAACCGGTTCTTCCGGGGACGATTTGCGGGAGGGTTTTTAGCGCGCTCCTGCCCGGAAATTATTTATATCGGTGTGCACTCCATGAGACTCCCATGAACGGAGTCCTCGCCCGGATAGTGAATCCTGCGCCATCCGCTGCGGAACCGGCGAACAAGGTGCGTGGAGTTGCCGTACGCCCGGGGTGGTGTCGTTGAAAGGATTTTATCTGATCATCGGGGCTCTTGTGCTCTGTATCTGCATGACCGCCCTTCTCACGTTTGCCTTTGCCGGCTCAGACGAGAACGTCACCCCCGGTGCACCGGGCGAGAAGCCTGTCGCCAATAAAATACCGGTCACGCCTGCGGAGAGCCTGGCGCCTGAAGAGACGGGGGAGAAGACCGCAGCACAGAAGGAACCCGAGATGATAGCCGGAGATACCGAGTCTCCAGCCGAAGAGGATCCGGAGCCGGAGACGACTACAACGGCCCTGTCGAATTTCACCGGGGATACGGTTGCAACCGGCAACGCGACCGCCGACGCGGAGACGGAGGATATCCCGACGGAAGAGCCGCTCCAGAACGCAACAAACACCACTGAATCCACCGGAACGGAGACCGGTGTTCTCGTCGACGACTCCGATGACGAGGAGGACGAGGAGGATGAAAACCCGGTACCGACTCTTGAGCGGTTTGCTCCCCCGCGGCCGAGCGCGACGATGGCGAAAGCGCACTATTTCCCCGATCGCCCGCTTGTCCAGAGCGGCCATCACCTCGTCAACCCCTCCCTGTCGTATACCGGCGGGGAGAATGAGTCCGGGTTGCCCGCCGGAGCCGTCGCGCCGCGCGACGGTCTCTTTGTAAGGGGTATCGGGGTGCTCCTCGACCGGACGCCTGAAGACGTCGCTCTCACCCGGGGCGGGGTGGAGATAGCGAACCTCGACTGGCTTCTCGACACGCCGATGGTTCTAGGCGGCCGGCATCCGCGGGCCGTATTCGAGGGAGAGACGTTCACCGTCACCGTGACGGTCGAGGCGAGGAACGTGACGATCACGGAGGAGAACCCGGCCTACGTCGTCCTGGTTCCGCCCCCGGACGAGACCGGGGTCTACGAGATCACCCGGACACGTGAGTTCCAGACCCTCGGGGACGGAGAACGCGGTGTCTGGGAGTTCTCGGTCACCACCCGCACCGGAAGGCTGACGCTTGCAAACCTCACCCTTCCCGAGGAGCGGCTGGTCACCAACCTGACGTCGAACCCGAACCTCTTCGCCTTCCAGGCGTACGCGCTTGCCGGCGATCAGGAGGTGCCGTCGGGGGGCTTCTCTGACCCGGTGCTCGCCATCCGGCCCGAAGGCAATGCGGACACGGCGGAGGAGTCTACGCTCCCCGAACTTTACGCGCTTCTGGGCACCGGGGACTCGACGCTCCGCCCGTCGGAGACGATGACCGGGGCATGGGCGCGGGGCGTCGATCACGACACGATCGTCGCCGCGGCGGTCGGGCACCTCGAAACCATGCAGGGTCTCGGCCTTGAAGAGATAGCGGCCATCTATGCCGCCGAAGAGGGTGCCGGGACGGGGCGTTCTGGCGGATCGCAGTCGTCGTTCTTCGACCGGATCCTGGAGTTCTTCCGGGGGTTGTTTGGGTGAGCGACGGGCCGAAGGGCCGGAGCTCGAGAAAACGCGAAGCGTTTTCGAGTGGCGACTTCCCCGTAGGGTGCGACGGGCCGAAGGGCCGGAGCTCGAGAAAACGCGAAGCGTTTTCGAGTGGCGACGGGCGGAGGTTGCGACGTCCCCACAGGCCCACAACCCTCCTCTTTTCCCTGAAGAACCATGCAGTCCTGCGCTATACCCGGAATGGCCGGGAAAATACCCCGCCTGCCTTCTTACAGCAGTAAGATATATTCAGCCCGTTGCCACGAATAGAATATAGCCGTATGACAGGGAAAGACAGAGCGAACCGGCAGATCTACATCGAAAAAGATGGGATTGCGCTGCTATATGCCGAACCTTCGGACAGGCGCTTCATATACGAGATGGCGTTTGAGGAGCCGGAGATCTGGCAGTCCATGCTGGCAAAGAAGGACGATTTTGATTGGTCCGAGTTGAGGGACGAAGAGGATCACTTCTTCGGCAGCGTGCCCGGGAAGAGCAAATATCTCCTGATCCAATACCGGGGCGAGATCATCGGGACGATCTCGCATACCTACAACAACGGGAGAATCGAAAATCTGGAGCTCGACCTGTGGCTCCGCTCAGAAAAGTATGCCGGGAGAGGCATCGGTTCTGCCGTGATAACGATGCTGATAGACCGGCTGGTCGAAGAGTACGGCATAAGAACCTTCATCGTCCGTCCGTGGCTGAAAAATGCCCGTGCCGTGAGGGCGTATGAAAAGTGCGGTTTTCGGCGGCGTAAGGACTTTGCACCGGCTGAATACTATGGAAGATATCTGGAACAGTACGGCGAGGGCGATTACGGCAGACAGGAGACTGTGAACATGGTTTTAGAAGTTGACCAATGATCCAGCATTGCCATGGATAACGGTTCGGTCACTTCTCTGGTGCTCTCCCCGTTTAGCGTCCGCCCGGACTCCGACAGGGCATTGCCCGCGCCATGATGAACCCAGGTGACGGGGCCCGGGCCGGTGGTGAGGAGAGGAGTTCACCCCTTCCTGAATACTTTCCAGAGATACGCGAGCCCGAAGCATCCCGCGAGCATCATGTCCCCGAATGGCGCTGCCTGGTAGGCCTCCGGCAGCAGCCGGAGCCGGTTCGGGCCGGTGACGACAACGGCACCGGTCGCGAGGGGTTTGCTGACCGCCGCTCCGTGACCCCCGTCGTCGAAGACCTCTTCCGTGGTCAGGGTGCCGTCGGCGAGCCGCCGGATGTAGTCCTGCAGTTTCGTGGGGTCGAGCGCGCCGGTGTGGTGCTCGAAGAGCCCGTGGATCTCCCGTCCTTTCAGGGTGAAGCAGAGGGTGTGCCCGTTCCCGGCGTTGACGAGGGTCACTCCGGTCTTTGCCATGCGCCGGACCTGCGGGTCGCAGAGCGCCCCGATGAGGGCGACCGGTCCGGTATCGGTGACGAGCGCGCCCGGTGCCCGGCGGCGGACGGCCTGCATCCGGGTCATGTCGGCGAGCGGCGGATCCCGGACGAGCGAGAGGAGATCCCAGCCGCCGGCGTCCAGCCGCTCCCGCATCAGTTCGAACCGGTGGATGCGGTTGCTCCGGTGCGGCGAGTAGCCGTGATCCTGGACCGCTATTGCAACGTTCTGCGGGTAGTCCACGCCGAAGAGGGAGAGCGCCTTTCTCAATTCCGGCTCCATGTAGTCGGTGGTGTGGACGGTTACCGCGTCCCCCGGAGGGGTGGCGCGGATCTCAACTCCAAGCGCCCGCACCCGTTCCGGGTCGTCATGGAGGGTCGCGGCAGCCTCCGGCGTGGCGTAGACAGGGAAGCCTGCCGCCAGGTGCGCGCGCACAGCACCGGTGTTCGCACCGCCGCCCATCAGGGTTCCGTCCAGGAAGACCGGCCTTTCGGCCCGGGTTGCCTGCCGGATCTTCTCCGCCGTCACCACGGTCGGGGAGGGAAGAACCAGCTTGATGCTGTTCTCGATCGAACGGCCGGGCTCGTAGATCAGGACGTCCTGGGTGCCCCTCCCGACATCGATGGCGAGGAGTGATGTTTTGAGATCGATCATGGGTGTGCCTCACGCGCTGCCGCGGCGTCGTGCCGGGCGGTTCCTATCTGTGTCTTCCCGGCGAACCAAAAAAGGTATGATCCGGGTCAGGCACCTGCCCGGTCTGCCGCCGGGGAGGTGCCGGCCGTCTTCCCCGTGTCGGGGCGCGCCGGTTTCAGTTCCCGGTACTCCTTCAGGGAGACCGTCAGGTCGCGGGTGAAGGCGAAGTAGCCGATCTGGGTCGTCCGGCAGAGGTTCATCGCCATCTCCATCAGTCCCCGGGGGTCGGGGCGCGCCTCCCCGAGCCAGACATGGAAGATGTTCCCCCCGTCGACGACCGGGAAGAATACATGCTCGATCTCGATCCTTTTTGTGAGCGGGACCGGGGCTCCCGGGGTGACGTGCGTCCCGTTGGTGTAGTAGATGGGGAGATCGAGCGTCGTGCCGAGCATATCGAGCGCCTGCTCGGCGTTGCCCTTGATGACCTTGATCGCGTGGTCGCGGAACCGCTCGTCGAGGAGGTCGGCGACCGCGAACCGCTGGCCGGTCGTCTCCGCCGGGGTGCGGGCGAGGGCGATCGTCATGTTGTGCTTCTTGGAGAGTTCGCGGGCGTACATCTCGAGTTCGGTCATCGCCCGAACGGCGAGGCGGAACGCCTCCTTGGACTCGTGGAGCTGGTGGCCGGTGAAGTGCTGCACCATCTCGTTGACCCCGACGACGCCGATGGTATAGACGAGCCCTTCGAGATCTACGGCAACCGCGCCGCGCTCGCCGGTGTTCGGGTCCTTCGGGCGCTGCATCGCAAACGGCATCCTGCCGTTCGTCCGGATGAGGGACATCCAGCGGCGCTTGATCCGGAAGAGTTCGACGGCGATGTCCATCAGGGATTTCAGTTCGGCAAAGAGTCGTTCCTGGTCGCCTTCCGCCTTATACGCCGCCCGCGGGCAGTTGATGGACATCACCTGCCAGGAGCCCATCGAGAAGTGCTTCCCCTCCCGGAAGTAGAGTTTGTCCTCGAACAGGTCGTCCTCGTCGGCGAGGGAGGAGAACTGGTAGGCACAGCATTGATAACACGAGATCCCCTCTCCGGCGCCGCGATACGCGGGGATCTGGTTGTCGTAGTAGGGGCTGCCGTACTTGGACGCGAGCTCGAACGTCATCAGGTAGAGGTCCTGGTAGGTAGGGAGGTCTGGGTGCTCGCGGTTGAACTCCTCGTCCTCGGTAAGGAAGTCGGGCTCGATGCTGATCTCGGGTTTCGGGAAGGAGAAGGGTTTGCCCCAGTAGTCTCCCTCGAGCATCACCTCCATCAGCGCCTTGAAGAGGAGCCGGACCTCCCGCTCGAACTCGCCGTAGGTTCTGAGCGGCGCCTGTTCTCCGTTCCAGACCTTGCCGCGGTAGACACAGGGCTTGTCCCGCCAGAGGGCCGGGACGCCCGGGGAGAGCTGAACCGACGAGAAGACCACCTGGCCGCCGCGTGCGACCATCATCTGGGTCATCTCGTAGACGAACATCTGCATCAGCTGCCTGATCTCTTCGTAGTCCATCCCCTCGAAGAAGGGCGCCATGAACGTGAGGAAGTTGTAGTAGCCCTGGCCGCCGGCGAAGTTCGTCTGGGCGGAGCCGAGCGCCTTGACCGCGTGGAGGACCGCCACCTCGACCCTCTTCGCGGGGCCGGCGACCGAGGCTTTCGTCCCGTTCCCGTCAGGCATCAGGCCGTAGTAGAGGAAGTAGCGCAGGTCCCAATCCTGGCAGTTGTGGATGAGGAGGCCGTCGGATGCATAGAACGTGTGGCTCTCCTCGCTCCCGTCGCCGTCGAGGAAGAGGTCGTAGACGTACTCGCCGGTGGGCTCCGTCGCAGAGACCTCGACGACGGTCTCCTCCCGTTCCGCGTTCCGCCCTTCCTTTACCGCGGAGAGGAACCTGCCGATGTGGTCTTGCCGCGAATCAAGGAATGTAGCATACCGGGCGAACGTTTCGACGTTCCTCCGGCCGTTGAGCTGAAGCCGGTAGAGCGTCCGCCGCTCTTCCTCTCCGTAGAGCTCGACGATGTGGGGGGTCATCCCGAGCGAGGTGAGCAGGAGCGAGAGTTCCTGCCGGAGTGCCGGCGATGCGGTGGTGTAGTTGACGATGCAGTCCGACTTCTCCGGGCGATAGTACGCCGAACCGTCCCCGGTGAAGAGGGCGGAGAGAAACTCGTGGAGGAGGACGTCGTCGAGATGGTAGACGATCCAGGGGAGGCGTTTCCCTGCTGCGCCCTCCGGGATGCCGAAGACGTAACGGAAGAGCAGGTAGGCCGCTTTGCCGCCGAAGTAGACCTGCAGCGCCCGGTTGCGCTCCACCTCAACCCCGTAGATGGTCGTGGTGTCGGGAGCGCCGCCGGCGATGGTCGCGTAGGTGTTCAGGGCAGCGCATGCCGCGGCCTGGATCGCGGGCGCCTGGTGGTTCTCGGTTATCGCGAGGTTGTACTGTCCGACCGCCGGGGCGGCGTTGTAATTGCCCTCGGAGACGAAGAACCCGAGGAGCCGGACGAGGTCCGGCGTAAGCGCAAGAAGGGCTGGCAGTTCGTGCTCGCTCCCCGCGACCCCGACGGTGATCCCGGCGTAGTCCTCGATGCCGTAGCGGCGGGAAAAGGCTGCAAAGAGAGCGACCGGCATGATCCCGCGCGTATACCACTGCTTCTGGTGCTCGATGCCGAGCTCCCGCGAGATATCGGCGTATGAAGCGGCCTGCCCGCTCTGCACCACATGGCTAAAGATCCCTTCGGCACCGCGGACGTAGACATTCTCGAGGAGGTCGGCCGGAACCGATGCGGGTAGTTCCCGGACGAGATCGACCGCTCCGATCGTCTCTCCGCGGACGGTGCTGGTTCGGGAGATCCGGTAAAGGGCGTCTCCGGGCCTGACCTCGTCGGCACGACGGATGGTCATCCCCTCACCGGTCCGCATCGGGATCCGGTGTTCGCCGGTGACCAGGAGCGACCGTCCGCCCGATGTCCGGATCCGGAGCATCTCACCCGGGTTCACCCTCCGCCGGGTCACCTTCGCGACGCGCCTCCATCCTCCGGGAGTGAGCGCAGAGAGATCCTCCGGGAGCCAGGCATCGCCGTCGATCGGGAGTTCGGCAAGAAGGATGCTCCTGACACGGTTCTCCATCCGCAGGGGCACAACCGTGCTCCCGTCGATACAGAACGGGCGGGTTCCAAAGTATTCCAGGTCATGGATGTGGAGATCGCCGCGGAGGTGATGGTCTGCAAGGTCCGGGGGGAGCTGCAGGAGGTACTGCTCCTTGCTGATCTTGTCCGCCTTCTTCTTGTGCGAGGTCTCGGCGTTCTCCTGGAGGTTGGCGTTGTCGTGCGCCTCGAACCCCCGCCCGACGTCGATGAGGTGCGCGTCGAAGACCGGGGTTCCTACCCGGGTGCAGACGTTGCGGTAAGGGACGAGGCCGCGCTCGAGGAGCGTCATGTTGACGATCTCGCGGATCAGGGGGCCGGAGAGCGACTGGAGGCCCAGCATCTGGATCTTCCTCTCGACCCGGCGGGCGATGTCCTTTGCCGTCTCCTCGTCGGCCCCCTCGTAGCCGTAGAAGGTCTCGACGAGCCGGCTCTCCTCCATGATCTGCCTGACGATCCGGTTCCGGTTCCAGTCGAGGAGGTAGCCGCGGGATGTCCTGACCTTTGGGAAGGTGGGGACGAACTCCCCGAATAGGGTGGCCTGCGTCGACTTCTGGGTCAACCTTATGCCTCCGCGATCAGATCGGCGACAAGGCTTTCCTGGAACACGCCTCCGCTGAAGAGATCAGCGGACGTATAGAATGCGTCGCCCTTCTGCAGGACCGGCGCTTCCTGAACGAATACGCCGTTTATGCGGAGTTCCGTCAGCGCTTCGGCCGATGCCATGTCGCATTCAACGAAAGAAACGCTCCTGGAGGCCAGGAACGCTTTGAGTATCTCGCAATTCGGGCAGAATTCCAGTGTGTATACGGTGAATTGCGTTGTATCGGAAATGATAATACCCCCGGATTGTTCGGTCACTATGTTTTCGTTTTGCACGGTTATAACAGATCTCATTCTATACGGAGCGCTGCTTCTCAGCCGGGAGCATATCCCCGCGCCTCCGATGCGGATACCCGGAAAAATCCTGCCGGTCGTCCCCCCGAACCGCCTTTCGCTCTGTCCCGGCGCTCAAGCCTCCGCCGGACAATCACCATTTTGTAGGGTGAAGCACGATAGTACGGTAGTATGGTCAGGACGTTCGTTGCAATCGATCTTCCGGAGGATATCCGGGAGCGCGCCCGTGAGTCCCAGGAGATCTTGAGACGGTCGTCCGGACGGCTTGCCATCGTCGACCCTGCAAACCTCCATCTCACGGTGAAGTTCCTCGGAGAGATCGATCCGGCGCAGGTTGCTCCGGTTGTCGAGGCGCTCCGGGCCGTCCGGGCAGATCCTTTCAGCCTGACGGTCGGGTACCCGGTCTGCAACCCGCCGCGGAAGCCGCGGGTGATCTGGTGCGACGTCACGGACGGCGGGGAGAGCGCCGCACTCGCCCGGCAGGTGGACGATCTTCTTGTGCCGCTCGGGTTCCCCCGGGAGACGCGTCCTTTCCGCCCCCACATGACACTTGCCCGGGTGAAAGAGTTTCACCCCTCGCAGTGCCGCGAAGTGGAATCTACTCCACGCGAACCGCTCGGAACCTGCCGGGTGGCGAGCATCAAACTCAAGAAGAGCACGCTGACGCCCCGGGGATCGATCTACGAAGATCTTGTGGAGGTCGTGTTTTGACCCGGTGTCCCTGCGAGGAGGTGGTGCTCAATAAGATCCGCCCCACGCCCGAGGAGCGGACATACGTCCGTACGATCGGACAGCAACTGATCGAGGCGGTGGAGCGTTCGGGAAAGGCAAAGGCGATGATGGTGGGCTCGGTCGCCCGCGACACCTTCGTCCGCGGCGACCGGGATCTCGATATATTCATGCTCTTCGATCCCGCTCTCTCCCGGGAGGATCTGCAGGAGCAGGGATTGGCCCTCGCGCACCGGATCGCGGAGGAGTTCGGCGCGACCTGGCGCGAGAAGTACGCGGAGCACCCCTACGTCAACGCGACGGTCGACTCGCTGGACATCGATCTCGTCCCCTGCTACGCCGTCGCGAGCGCCACCGAGATCAAGAGCGCCGTAGACCGGACGCCGTTTCACACCCGCTACATCCTCGGCCACATCGGCGGTTACGCCGACGACGTTCTCCTCTTCAAACAGTTCGCGAAGTCGGGTGGGGTCTACGGCTCGGATCACATGACCGAGGGGTTTTCCGGCTACCTCTGCGAAGTTCTGACGATCTACTACGGGGGATTCCACCCGCTTCTTCGCGCCGCCGCCTGCTGGAAGCCCGGGGATGTGATCGATATCGAGGGGCACGGGGCGAAGGAGTTCGAAGATCCGCTCGTCGTCATCGATCCGGTCGATCCGGAGCGGAACGTGGCGGCGGCGCTCTCGCTCTCGCGGATGTTCGAGTTCGTGGAACTCGCCCGCGGCTACCTCGCCGAGCCGTCGGAGGCGTTCTTCTGCCGCCCGGCCTCCCCGCCGCTCACCCGGGAGGTCTTCGCCCGCCTTCTTGCCGCGCGCGGAACGCACCTCTTCTCATTAACGTTTGCAACACCGGACTACACACCCGACACGGTGGTCCCCCAGCTCAGGAAATCCGCCGAGTCGATCCGTGAACTCCTTGAGCGGAGCGGGTTTCCGGTCAACCGCATCGACGTCTGCATGGGAAAAGAGCGGTGCATGCTCCTCTTCGAGCTGATGGCCGATACCGTCCCGGTGGTGCGCCGGCATATCGGCCCGCCGCTCTCGACGCGGGAGAACGCCGAGAAGTTCCTCGCGAAGTACGTCCAGGAAGAGGTCTTCGCCGGCCCCTATGTGGAGGACGGCCGCTACGTGGTGGAAGTCCCTCGCACGTTCACCCGGGCCGTCGACCTGCTGCGGTCGAAGACGCTCTTAGACGTGGCGCTCGGCAAGCACGTCCGCCGCTCGATGAAGCAGGGCTGGACGGTGAAGGGCGGTGCGGAGTGCTGGGACGAGGAGTTTGCCGTCTTCGTCTCGAGGTTCCTCGACCGGGCATCGCCGCTTGCGAGGATCAAGCGGACGACGGGGAAGTAGGGGGTCCTGATCGGGATCCGGACTCTCGCCTGCCCGCCCGGCGCTTATCCGTTCGGTATATCTGCACCGGTGTATCATTCTTCCTTATGAACGCAGCATCGGGCGTAAAACTCGTCGGTTTCGGCCTCCTCACCTGGATCCTCCCCTTCCTCATCTCGATCCCCCTCTATTCACCTGAGGGCGAGCCGCTCTACGATATCTTCCTCGTCAAGTCGATCCTGCTCGTCTTCTCGGCCGCGCTCGGGACCTTCCTCATCCTGGTCTACTTCAGGGACGTGCATGCCCGCTTCATATGGGAAGGCGCCCTGCTCGGCGGGGTATGGCTCCTGATCAACTGGGTGCTCGACGCCCTCATCCTCCTCCCCGTCTCGGGGATGGACGCCGGCACCTACATGGCAGAGATCGGCCTTCGCTACCTCATGATCCCGATCATCGCAGTCGGAATCGGGTATGCGGTCGAGCAGGCCGTGCGAAGTGCGACAGTTCGCAGAACCGGTGTTTGAGCCCCGGAGGTGCGAAGTGCGACGGTTCGTAGAACCGGTGTTTGAGCCCCGGAGGTGCGAAGTGCGACGGTTCGTAGAACCGGCGTTTGAAAAACCCGAAGGTCTTCGAGTGGGAGTACCCCTTCACTACCCGGCGGCGTAAAAAAAAGTGTTATTCCTGCCGGCGCTGCGCCTTCCGCGCGGCCAGCTGCTCGATGACGGGGAGATCGACAGCGCTGCCGGTCGCGAGTTTCCCCTGCCAGACTGCACGGTCGACGAATCCTCTCCCGATATCGTTCCGGATAACAAGGGTCGTGTATCCGTCCGGCGACCCGACGGCACCCGCCGAGACGTCTGCGTTCACCGCTGTAAAGTCGGTGCAGACCCGGCACCCGGGGCGGACGGACTCCTCCAGCTCCGCGAGCGGGATGGAGATGTGCCGCTCGTCCTGCAGGTAGACGTCCAGTTTGCCCTTGATGTCCAGGTGGCGGATCTCCCAGGGCGCGATCTTCTTCTCGGACTGCAGTTTCCCCTCGACCAGTTTCGCGTAGTCGAAGGTCTCCGTGCAGAAGAGGCCGATCACGAGCCGAATCGCCTTTGCGTAGGGCTGGAGGAGTTCGTGGTCGCTCGCCCGGATCGCCTGGGTTGCCCGCGCCACGCAGGGCACGCCCACGACGGCGACGCGGCGGTACTTCCGGGTGACCACGGCTTCCTTGAGGGATGCAAGGAGCGGCACCCACCAGGAGTAGCGGCTCCCGGCGTGCTGGACGAGTTCCTCCGAAGCGGTGATCACCGCTGAGGACGGTTTCATCGTCCAGGGGTCTCTCGTCACGGTGACGACCGCGTCGATGAGCCCCTCGTCGAGCGCATTGACGAGGATCGCCGTCACTGCGCCGCCGCTCTGCTTCCGCTCAACCGGGAATACCGCCCGGGCTGCAACGATATCCTGGTACAGCCCGAGCATCTTCCCCTGCTCTACGATCTCGACCCGCGGACAGGCCGCGTAGCACGCCCCGCAGGGCACGCCGTCGTTCTCGGCCTTGCAGTAGCCGATGTTCACCGGCGTATCGGTGTTCCCCGGCTCGAACCGGAGGGCATCCGCCGGACAGACCGCCACGCACGCCCCGCACCCGGAGCAGAGTTCCGTATCCCAGACCTCCGACTTCAGGTCCTTGAATGTCTTCATCTCCATGCCTATCACTCCCACGTATACTTCCCGGCAAAGGGCCTTGCGCTCGCAGGAACGATCCGGGTGTAGTTCGCCTTTACGAGCGGCTCTGCATCGAGCCCGAAGTCGGCTGCAAACTCCCGGATGACCGGGGCGATCCGTTTCCTGTCCTCATCGGTGAGCGGCAGTTTCTTTGCCCCTGCAGCGAGGCAGGCGTCGTCCACGTCTCCACGGATGACGATCTCGCCGCCGTGGATCCCGCTCCCGATCTCCCGGGCTTTCATGGCCCCGTCGAGACCGAGGACGAGCAGGAGGCCGCCTGCCATGTACTCGCCGAGGAACGTCTGTGCCGATCCGCCGACGACCAGTATCGGTCGCTGCGTCTCGTACTGCTTCATGTGGATTCCGCCCCGGTAGCCAATGTCTCCGCGGACGAAGACCTTGCCGCCCCGCATGCTGTGCGCCACCGCATCGCCGGCGCTCCCGTGGATCACCACTTTCCCGGAATCCATCGTGTTGCCGGGCGCGTGCTCCGCGTTGCCGTCGACGATGACGGTCGGGCCGCTCATGAACATGGCGAGATCCCCGCCCGCGACGCCGTTGACCCGGATGGTGGCGTTCCCGCGGAGACCGTCACCGATGAACCGCTGTCCGAGGACGTTGTCGACGACGATCTCGTCGGCTCCGTCCTCGATGGCCTTCCTGATCTGCTGGTTTAAGGGGGTGTAATGCAGCCCCTTTGCATCGATCTTGACCTGTTTTGCCATTTTGCTCACGCTCCCACCGACTTGACGTCGAGAGTTTCGAGGAGCCCTTCGTCAAGCATGTAGCCCCGGAGCCGGTCGCGGTTGCCGCGCAGGCTCTCGATGCTGTTGATACCGGCCGCGCCCATCAGTTCGGTGATCTCGAGCGTCCAGGCGTGGATCAGGTTTGCCACCTGTTTCGATGCCACGTCGGGGTCCAGGCGCGCCACGAGGTCAGGGCGCTGGGTGGCGATTCCCCAGGTGCAGAGGCCCTGGTAGCAGTTCCCACAGACCCGGCATCCCATCGCCGCGAGGGCTGCGGTTGCGATGTAGACTGCGTCCGCACCGAGGGCAATCGCCTTCACGACGTCCGTGCTCTCCCGGATGCTGCCGCAGGCGATGAGGGAGACCTCGTTCCTGAGGCCCTGCTTGCGGAGTTCCTTATCGGCGGTCGCGATGGCGACCTCGATCGGGATACCGACGTGGTCGCGGAAGACCCGCGGTGCCGCACCGGTGCCGCCCCGGAACCCATCGATGGCGATGGCGTCCACCCCGGAACGGGCAACGGCCGCCACGTTCTCGGCGTTGTTGTTGACGGCGGCAATCTTCGCAAAGATCGGCTTCTTGTACTCCGTCGCTTCCTTGACGGAGTTGACGAGCTGGGGGAGGTCCTCGATGCCGTAGATGTCGTGGTGCGGCGCGGGGCTGATCGCGTCGCTGCCCTGCGGGATCATCCTTGTTCTGGAGACGTCCGCACTCACCTTCTCACCCGGGAGGTGCCCGCCGATGCCGGGTTTTGCGCCCTGTCCGAGTTTGAGTTCGATAGCGGCGCCCCGCTCCAGGTAGTCGATGTTCACGCCGAACCGCCCGGACGCGACCTGGACGATCATCCTGTCCTGGTAGGGGTAAAGACCGGGATGCAGTCCGCCCTCACCGGTACCCATGAAGGTGCCGGTCTCCTTTGCTGCCCGGGCCATTGCCACGTGGGCATTGAGGCTGAGCGCACCGTAACTCATGTGGCCGAGCATGATCGGCGTCTCGAGCATGAGGTTCGGCGTGAGCTCCGTGGAGAGTTCGACGTCGCCGTTCGGCTTCTGCGTGAAGTCCAGCTTCGCCGGCTTCTTCCCGAGGTAAGTCCGGAGTTCGACGGGCTCGCGGAGCGGATCGGTCGGGGGCGTGGTCACCTGGCAGGCGTCCAGCATCAGGTGATCGAAGATGATCGGGAGGTTCGAGACGCTGCCCATCCCGGCGAGGATGATCTTCCCCGTCCGGGCCTGGTTGTAGATCGACTCCCTGACCGACCTGGTCCAGACCGGGTGGCTCCGGTAGTCGCAGGGGTGCTCCTGGAGCATGATGGCGTCCCGGGGACAGTAGGTGAGGCACCGGTGGCAGGCGGTGCAGTTCCGGGAGTTGATCAGGATCCTGTCGCCGTCCCGCCGGAAGACGCCATAGGAACAGTTCTCGATGCACCGTCCGCACTCCATGCACTGCTCCCGGTCGATCGTGACCCGATAGCGGAGCGGCATGCTGCCGAAGTTGCTGCTCATGGGGCAACCCTCCCGATAACCGGCTCTCCTGCAGCCGGTCTCGTGATAGACTCGACGCAGGGCTCCATCGCCCGGATCGCCGTCTCTTCGCTTGCGATGTAGAGACGGTCGCCGCACTCGCCGACGACCATCGGCCGGAGCTTGCCCCGGTCGGTGAACCCGACCATCATGTCGGGGTTCGCGGCCACGACAGTGAACGGCCCGTTCATCGTCGCGGAGCCGTAGGCGAACCGGAGCGCGCGGTTCAGTTTCTGCTTGGCTTCGGGCATCCGGTCGATCTCATCCCAGTAGGGCGGAGCGAGCGCGCGGATGGCGAGGTCGATCCCGAGACCGTGCTTACGCGTCAGAAGGTCGATTAAGTAGGCGATAACCTCGCTGTCGGTGCCGGTCGAGCAGGTGTAGCCCTGGCTCTCGACGTAGCGCCGGTTTGCCCCGTAGGTGGTGGTCTTTCCGTTCTCGACGACACTCCAGTCGTGCAGGTTGAACGGATCGGGCCGTTCCCACAACTCAGGACAGCTCGTCGCGTAGCGGTTGTGCGCGAGCCAGATGTAGCCCTCGTAGTCCTCGATCCGGTAGTAGTTCGCCACATCCACCGGCCAGCCGCTGGCCTTGAAGAGGCCGACGTTCTTGCCGGACGAGACAACCTCGGCACCGTTCGCACTCGCGTTGATCTGCATCACGAGATTCGTGACGACGTCTTTTTCCGGCGACGCGCTTCCCGGAGCAAGGGAAGCGTCGGGCTTGAAGAAGTAACGCCAGGGCGTACAGTTTGCCTTGAGATTCGGCTGGTCGCAGGTGGGGATCGCTTCGTCGTGTTCGATCGTTCCCCACTGCTCCAGTGTTGCGTCGACAGTCGCTTTGCTCTCGCATGCTCTGTCGAAGAAGACATGGAGCGCGTAGCAGTCCGGGTAGTCGGGGTAGATGCCGTAGGCGACGTACCCCGCCCCTTCGCCGCTGCCGCGCTCGTTCATCATGGTAAGGGCTTCCCGGATGCCGGAACCGTCCATCATCTGGCGCCTCTTATCCATTACACCAAAAATGCCGCACATGGTAACCTCGGTGAATACGTTCTGTTGTCGTTTCTAGAACTCTGCCCGGGAATATTTGTGTCAATAGGTATTTATTTCATCGGATAGAAGTAGACTTCCACATGTCCCGTGATGCCACTTCTGCAATGCTCGAGCGCATCGAACAGGATAACGTCCGATTCCTCCGTCTTCAATTTACCGACCTCCTTGGCATGCCGAAAAATGTCGCGATCCCGGTGAAGCAGGCCGAGAAGGCGCTGACCAGCGGCATCGGGTTCGACGGGTCGTCGATCGAGGGGTTCGTCCGGATCGAGGAGTCCGATATGGTGCTCAAACCCGACCTCTCGACCTACACCCTCCTGCCCTGGCGGTCGGGTGAGTATGCGGAGGCGCGCTTCGTCTGCGACGTCTGCAAGGCCAGCGGCAGACCGTTCGAGGGCGACCCGCGCTACGTGCTCCGGCGGGTGATGGAGGATGCGGCGAAGGACGGCTACATCTTCAACACCGGGCCGGAACTGGAGTTCTTCCTCTTCCGGATGCACGAGGGGCGGCCGACCACGCAGTTCCAGGACGTCGGCGGCTACTTCGACCTCGCGCCGACCGATCTTGCGGAAGACGTCCGGCGAGAGATCATCCTCGCGCTCACCGAGATGGGGTTCGAGATCGAGGCGTCCCATCACGAGGTCGCCGAGAGCCAGCACGAGATCGACTTCAAATACAGCGACGCGCTGCATACGGCCGACAACGTCATCTCCTTCAAGTTCGCCGCGAAGACGATTGCGCTGATGCGCGGCCTGCACGCATCCTTCATGGCGAAGCCGATCTACGGTATCTGCGGGAGCGGGATGCACGTGAACTGCTCGCTCGCGAAGAATGATAAGAACGCCTTCTACGACCCGGACGCCCCCCTGCAGCTCTCGGAGACCTGCATGCACTTCATCGGCGGGCTGCTTCGCCACGCACAGGCGATCACCCGGGTCGCGAACCCGACGATCAACTCCTACAAACGGCTCGTCCCGGGTTATGAAGCGCCCTGCTACGTCAGCTGGAGCGCCGGCAACCGTTCTGCCCTGGTACGGGTTCCGTCGCCCCGCGGCAACAGCACCCGGGTCGAGTTCCGCAGTCCCGACCCCACCTGCAACCCCTACCTCGCCTTCGCCGCGATGCTCACCGCGGGGATGGAGGGCGTCCGGGAGAAGATCGAGCCGCCGGCCGGTGTCGATACGAACATCTACCATATGTCGATCGAGGAGCGGAACCGTGCCGGGATCGAGACGCTGCCCGGAGACCTGTACGAGGCGAACCGGGCCCTGCTCGCCGACGATCTCATCTGCAGGGCGTTCGGATCCCATGTCGTCGAGGCGCTCACGAGCGTTGCCGAGGCCGAGTGGGATGCGTACCGGACGGCCGTCCACCCCTGGGAACTCGACCGGTATCTCGCGACCTACTGAACTCTTTTTTTTGGCGGATTGCTTCCGCCTCGTTGTGGTGTAAAAAAGCAGGAGGATCTATGGTCTTTTCGGGAATATCCGGCCTCAGCAGCACTGCTTGCCGCCGGCCTCTTCTCCTTCGAGGAGGAGTTTGCCGAAGAGCACCCGCTCGATCGTCGCGGCCACGTACTTCATCCGCTGGGCCGCTTCCATGTCCTCGTAGCGGTGGATGTCGGCGTAGACCTGCAGGCGGACGAGACCGAACCGAAGGCGGTCGAGATCGTCGTCCTCGAGTTTCGAGGCCTCCTGGTAGATGGGTTCGAGCAGGAAGGGGAACTCCTCGAACTCTTCGAGTGCCTCGACGACCCGCGCAAAGACGGGGAGGGGTTCCCCCCGGCCGACAAGAATCCTCGAGAAGTCCATGTTACTCCTCGATCTGATCGACCAGGGCCTGCATGATGGCGTCGAAACTCTTCCAGGTCGGGCTCTCTTCTGCTCCGGCCTTGCGGATGATGAACGGCCTTCCTTCGTCCGCTGCCTTGCGCATCTCGGGGTCGAGCGGGATGGAGCCGAGGAAGGGCACGCCGAGTTGCTCCGCCTCTTTCTTGCCGCCACCCTTGCCGAAGATCTCGATCTCCTCTTTGCAGTGGGGGCAGACGAAGCCGCTCATGTTCTCGACGATCCCGAGCACCGGGAGTTCGAGTTTCTTGATGAACTCTGCCGCCTTGCTCGAGTCGAGGACCGCGACGTCCTGCGGGGTGGTGACGATGACCGCGCCGGCGATGTTCGGGGCGAGCTGCGCAACGGTGAGCGCCTCGTCGCCGGTTCCGGGCGGGAGGTCGACGATCAGGTAGTCGAGGTCGCCCCAGTTGACGTCCTCGAGGAACTGCCGGATGACCGTCATCTTCATCGGCCCGCGCCAGATCACGGGGGTGTTGCGCTCGGGAAGCAGGAACGCCATGGAGATGACCGCGAGGTTGCCGGTGACCTTGACCGGCTCGATGATCTTCCCGTCGTAGGACTGGAGGCGGGCTTCCTCGATCCCGAGCATCTTCGGGATGTCCGGCCCGTGGATATCGAGGTCGATGAGCCCCGTGTTGAAGCCGCGGTTGGCGAGGGCGTAGGCGAGGTTTGCCGAGACCGTGCTCTTCCCGACGCCGCCCTTCCCGGAGAGGACGAGGACGACATGCTTGACGCTGACATCGGCCTTCGGTGGGAGGCCCTTCGGCGCGTCTGCATTTCTCGGGTCGTCGCACTTGGTCGTAGACGGGCAGCTGGAGCAGTTCCCGGTGCAGGTTTCCTTATTGGGTTCGTTCGTTTGAGTCATAGGAAGTATCCTCTGCGGTATAGTATCCTTCTAGAGAAGGATCTAGAGCTACTATATATTAACGTTAAATGCCACAAAAAGATATAGGTGGTGGCAAATAATCCCGTTCCGCCACCGGGAAACCTTTTTCGGGCATGAGGCCCGCCCCGCCGGCGGGGGTGAACGCCATCGCCGGATCCGGAGATGCCGGGCTGCCTACTTCTTGATGTGCCACCCGCCCGTCGCTTCGGGGATGCAGTCGATCTCCGGGGAGTAGGGTTTGATGTCCAGCACCGGCGTCCCGTCCAGGGCGTCGAGCCCCCTGACCACCAGGACGTTTTCCTCCCGGCGGACGAGGTCGACGATCCCGAGGCCGATCGGGTTCGGCCGGGCGGGCGAGCGGGTGGAGAAGACGCCCCTCTCCCGGGTCTCGCCCGGCGGTTTCGCGAAGAGCAGCCCGCGTTCCGCCCTATCAAGCCAGTAGAGGATGATGAGGTGGCTGCTCCGCTCCAGGCCTTCGAGCCCCGGGGCGTAGGCGTCGAGGACGTGAATCTCCGCGACGGTATCCGCGAGGCGGCCCTGCCGGGGGGCGTCGCCCCGCTCCCGGTAGGGTGACCGGACGACGCCGATGGGGATGCACTCGATCGCAGTCATGCCGCTATCGCCTCCCCCGCCTCTCCGCATCGAGCGTCTCGTTGCAGAGACGGTCTGCGACCTGGATGCAGGGGTGCTCCCGCGGAACGCTCTCGAACCTGACCTCCGCGAAATGACGCATCCGCCGCCGCACCTCCTCGGCGAGACCGGCGAGGTGCTCTTTGGTGATGCGGTACCGGCCGGTGAGCTGGCGCACGACCAGTTCCGAGTCCGACCTGACGTCGAGCCTGCCGCCCGTGAACTCCCGTGCGGCGTCAAGGCCGTTGATGACGGCATGGTACTCGGCCACGTTGTTGGTCGCGGTTCCGATGTAGCCGGAACGGCCTGCCACGACGGAGCCGTCCCGCACGATCACGTATGCCCAGGCGGCGTCTCCGGGGTTGCCCCGTGAAGCACCGTCGGTATACAGCGTCACCGAATCGGTCTTTGTCACCGGTGCCCCCTCCGGTCTGTCTCTCTCCAGATCATCTTCCGGTTGATCATCGATCTTTTGGGAGTTATTGGTATCGTTCCCCGGAACTGGCGGCCTGCCCACCGCAACATGTTAATATCCCGGTGCGGTAAGGGCGGACGCATGCTGGATGCGGGCCGGGTCGTTGAGGAGAGATCGATGCGCGATGGGCTGAGCGTTTTTGAGAACCGGACCGACGCCGGGAGGCGACTCGCGGCGACCCTCTCAACGCTCGAGATGGCTGCCGAGCCGGTGATCTGCGCCATCCCTGCCGGAGGGGTTCCTCCGGGGCTCGAGGTGGCGCGGGCACTGAAGGCACCGCTCCGGATGGCGGTGGTGCGGAAGGTGCAGGTACCCTGGAACCCGGAGGCCGGGTTCGGCGCCGTGACCTGGAACGGGCAGGTCTTCTTGAACCAGCCCCTCATGAATGCCCTCGCCCTCTCGGATGCCGAAGTGAACGCCGCCGTCGCGAAGGCCAGAATGAACGTGGAAGAGCGGATAGCGAAGTTCGCCGGCGGCCGGGAAGAGCCGGGGATCGAGAACCGGACGGCGATCCTGATCGACGACGGACTTGCAACCGGGTATACGATGCTCGCCGCAATCGAGGCCGCCCGCGCCGGCTCCCCCCACGAGATCATCGTGGCGGTTCCCACCGGGTCGCTTCACGCCGTCAACTTCATAGCCCGGAAGGCGGATCTCGTCGTCTGTTTAAACATCAGGACCAGCCCCACCTTTGCGGTGGCGCAGGCGTATGAACAGTGGCATGACCTCACCGACCTGGAGGTGCAGGAACTGCTGATCCAGGCCCGGGACATGGGGCTCTTCTGAGGGTCGCGGTACGGCGGTGGAACGCTTAACGGTGATACTTTTTTATTGGCCTGCGCCGAGAATCCCGCATGAATCCCGGCATAGCAAACCTGATCGTCTCCCTTCGTTCGGCGGAGCTTTCTGTCTGGAACACCTGCGACGGCCCCGATCTCTCTCCGGAACTGAGGATTCGCGGTTTAACGGACGAGATGCGATCGATGGCAGTCTTTGCACTGAACCCCTTCGAACCCGGGTGCTCCTTCACGACCTGGATCGCCTGGAACCTCTCGCCGTCGCCCCTGATCCCGGAGGGCATCCCGCCGGAGGCTGTCGTCACGGCCCCGGTGAATGCCGTCCAGGGGACGAACGACTACGGGAGCATCGGGTGGCGCGGCCCCTGTCCGCCCCGGGGCGAGACGCACCGCTGTCTCTTCAAGGTCTACGGGCTCGACGCCATGCTCGATATCGCGCCCGGCACAGGCAAACACGACGTCATCGATGCGATGCGGGGGCACGTCCTCGGGTTCGGCGAGACCGCCGCCATGTATGCGCGGTGACCGCACGCACCATTTTTATACCATGTTCTGGAAGGTGAGTATCGACGGTGCCTGATATGACGCAGAAACTGGTAGTAAGCCTGGGCTTTGAAGAGTTCCCGCCGGAGTACACCTGCAGGGGAGCGAACCGGTCGCCCGCTATCCGGGTCGAGGGGCTCCTCCCGAACATCAAGTCGCTCGCGATCCTTGCGACGACGAGCCCCGAGGAAGGGCCGTCGAAAGTGGCATGGGTTCTCTGGAATCTTCCCGCCGTCCCGCTGGTCCCCGAAGGGTTCCCGGAAGGAGGGACGGTGGAGTCGCCGCTCCACGCCGTACAGGGTACAAACGATTTCGGCATCCTCGGTTACCGGGGGCCCTGCCCGGAGGCCGGAACAGCCGAAGCCTACCTCTTCCGGGTCTACGCGCTCGATCTCGATCTTGCGCTCGTGCCCGGGGCGACCTGGGAGGAGATGGTTCGGGCGATGAACGGGTCGCTGAACCAGTCCGGGGAGGCTATTGTCTTCGCCATGAGTTAGGGGGCCGAACGTGCGGCCTGCACCAAAAAGAGGGTGCCGGCCCCCTACATGGGTATGGGAGCGCCTGCTTCCTGCATGGGGGGGCTTTGTTTCTCGATGTTCTTTGCAATGGCGGCCATCTCCTCCCCGAGCATCCGGACGATATCGTCCATCGTGACGATCCCGATCAGCCTCCCGACATCGTCGACGATCGGCATCCTCCGGATACCCTCGTTGGTCATCTTCTGGATGGCCTCGTAGATCCCCATGCTGTCCTGGAAGGTGATCACGTCCCGGGTCAGGATATCGCTCGCCCGGACCTCGCCCGGGTTCTTCTCCTGCGCCATGACCCTGACCGCGAGGTCGCGGTCGGTAAGTATGCCGGTAGGCCGGTTGTCGCCGGTTACGACGACGACGCTTCCGACGTTCTTCTCCCCCATGATCCTCGCCACCTCAACCGCCGGCGTATCCGGCGAGACGGCGACGACCTGCTCACGACAGCACTTCACAATTCCCATACACGTTTCCTCCGTTGCGACGACTGACTCATGCCGGTATGGTATATGAACGTAACCCACTTCCCGGGCCGCCCCTTCTCCTTATATGCGATCGACGACAGAGCGTATATCATACAAAATGGACTGGTTGTTGATCGTTCTCACCGTGGCGGGTCTCTCGGTCTTCGAGATCGTCTCGAGCATCGATAACGCCATCATCAACGCCGACGTTCTCGCGACGATGGGGGAGAAGGCCCGCAGATGGTTCCTCCTCTGGGGCCTGATCGCGGCGGTCTTCGTCGTCCGCGGGCTCCTGCCGTGGCTGATCGTCTGGGCGACGAATCCGTCGCTCGGGCCTGTCGATGCGCTGTTCGCGACGTTCTCAAGCGATCCCGCGGTCACCGGGGCGATCGAGGAGTCGGCGCCGATCCTCCTGATCTTCGGAGGAACGTTCCTCGTCTTCCTCTTCTTCCACTGGCTCTTCGCGGAGGAGAAGACCTGTGGGCTCCGGAGCGAACGGTTCTTCTCCCGGCAGAGCGTCTGGTTCTACGCGGTCGTCTCGGTTCTGCTGGCGATCCTCGTCTGGTTCGCCCTCCAGATCAACGTCATGATGGGGTTCGCGGCCGTGCTCGGCTCGACCGCCTTCTTCATCGTCCACGGGTTCAGGCAGAACGCCGAGGTGCAGGAGGCCCGGCTCCGGCAACCGGGGATGTCGGACCTCTCGAAGATCGCCTACCTCGAGGTTCTCGACGCGACCTTCTCGATCGACGGCGTCATCGGGGCGTTCGCCTTCACCCTCTCGGTTCCGCTCATCCTGATAGGGAACGGCATCGGGGCGGTCGTGGTCAGGGAACTGACCGTCCGGGGCGTCGACAAGATCCGGAGTTACTGTTTCCTCAAGAACGGGGCGATGTACTCCATCCTGGTCCTCGGGACGATCATGCTCGCGGACAGTTTCGGGTTCCATATCCCTGCCTGGCTCTCGCCGATTGCGACGTTTGGAATCGTCGGCTACTTCCTCTACCGCTCGGTGCAGGAGCAGAAGGGTGGGGCGGCGGGCGCCGCGTGACCGCCCCTCCTTTCTCCCGCTCTTTCCGGCCGGCGCAGCATCCGGGGTTTGAAAAGGTTTATCCTGCTCCGGGTACGAATCGTATCCCCATGACAAAACGATCGATTGGCCCACGGACCCTCCTCTATCCCCATCCCGACCTGATCATCGGAACCTACGGCTCCGATGGCCGTCCGGATGCGATGGCGGCGGCGTGGGGCGGCATCTGCTCGTCCCGTCCGCCGTCGGTGGCGGTCTCGGTGCAGAAGGCCCGGCAGACCTACGCGAACCTGGTGGAGCAGCGCGAGTTCACGATCAGCATCCCCTCGACGGACTACGTCCGGGAGGCCGACTACTTCGGCATCGTCTCCGGCCGGGACGAGGATAAGTTCGCCGCGACCAACCTGACGCCGGTGAAGAGCGATCTCGTGAACGCTCCGTACGTCGGGGAGTTCCCGGTCGTCCTCGAGTGCCGCCTCCTCCAGACGGTCGAGATCGGGATGCACACCCAGTTCATCGGGGAGATCCTGGACGTGAAGGTGGAAGAGAGCGTCCTCGGGGAGGACGGCAAGCCCGAGATCGAGAAGATCCGGCCGTTCGCCTATGACTCGATGCGGCAGGAATACTATGGGTTCGGGAAGTTCCTCGCGAAGGCCTTCTCTGCAGGGAAAGAGTTCAAAAAATAATTTTTTTCGCGGGTAGCCCCGTCACCGCCGCCGGTCCCGCTTCGCCTCGACCCACCGTTTTCTCTTCCCGCACCGTTCGCACCGCTGCTCCCACTCGATGACATTCGAGGAGTATTCGTCGTATCCCCGCTTCCTGCCCCACTGGTGGAGCCCGATTCTGCAGAGGATCTCTCCGATAGCCGTCATGGGTCTCTGCAAGTAGTCTTTCTTCCGGACGGATGAATGTTG
Organism: Methanoculleus horonobensis; assembly: GCF_001602375.1. NCBI lineage: Archaea > Methanobacteriati > Methanobacteriota > Methanomicrobia > Methanomicrobiales > Methanomicrobiaceae > Methanoculleus > Methanoculleus horonobensis. Next base: position 641,866 of record NZ_BCNY01000015.1, read on the forward strand.
GCTTCTCCCTCAGGGGAGCCGCTCCTGTGCCACATTTCCTCCGGGGACGCCCGGGAAGGTTTTTTATTAGATACAACTGTATTTACTATCATCGAAAACCGCAACAGGTGATCCTATGGCGTTTATCTACTACGGGCAGGGAGTCTCGTCTCTTTACGGCGATTTCGTGGAACGACTGATGTCGCAGCTCGCGCTCAGGGGCACGGAGATCATGCAGCAGGAGATCGGGGATGCGTCTTCGAGGATGGATGTCCGGCACATCGGCGAAGAGGGGCGCATGGAGATCACGGTCGACCGCGAGAACGTTCGGGTGAGTTACACCGTCAACCGGGAGCGCAAAGAGATCAAGAAGGGGATCGCGGGAGCTATTGCCGGGGCGGGCCTCGGCGGCATCCTTGGCGGCATCATCCGGGGCGACAGGGAGATGAGCGACGTCATCGGCGGTGCCCTCGGCGGTGCGGCAGCCGGCGGTGCGTATGGGGCCTATGACGGCTACGAGTCCTCCCGCGAGGAGAGGACGGCGTTCGCCGAGGTGCTTGCGCAGGCGGTCAAAGACGTCGAGGACGAACTCCAGTCGATCCTCGAAGGGCAGGAGGAGGCCCGCGAGGCGCTCCGCGAGCGCGGCCGGCAGAAGCGGGAGGAGGATGCGGCGCGGACCGAAGAGTTGCGCGAACTCCTCGAAGAACTCTACGGCGATCTCCTCGCCATTCAGGAAGAGGTCGAGATTGCGGCAGCCGAGGGACAGAACGTCAAAAAGTCCCGGGCGCGAACCGACCGGGCAGAGACCCTCTACCTGGAAGCGGAAGCGGCACTCGACGAGGGCAACCACGCCATCGTGAAGGCGAAGGCGAAGGCCGCCCGGGCGATGGTGGACGGCGCCCGGGAAGTCCTCGAAGACGCTGAATAGATAGGGGTCCCCCGAACCCTCTTTTCAGGGTATGATCTCGCAGCTGTTGTACTTCCGGTGAGCGAACTCCTCCATCCGGACTCTCCCGTCGCGGATGAGGTCCCGGATCTCCGGGAGCGCCGCCGAGAGCGCCGAATGGAGGTTCTCCACCGTCCCGCAGACGATCCGCCGGCCTTCCTCCGGCCAGGGGCGGGTGATGTTCGAGTAGAGACACCGGCCGCCGCAGAAGTCACGGATACCGCACGTCGTGCAGGGGCTCCCGACGGTCGTCACCGGGAGGCGGAGAGGGTCGGCGGTGGCGATATGCCCGGCGTAGTAGTCCTTCATCCCGACCATGATCGGGCAGGGAGCGATGTGGCCGTCGGTCATGATGCTGTAGTTCGCGTGGCCGCACCCGCACCGGAGCATGCTCGGCCGCGACAGAAGCATATCCTCCACCGGGTCGATGAAGGGGTACCACCGGAGCACCCGGCCATCGTCGCGCATCGTCTCGACCCAGAACGCGACGAGCGACCGGATGCCGGGGTTGTAACTCTCCTCCACCCACGCAGCGTAGTCGCGGAGGCTGTAATCGTTCCAGAAGTTCGCGTCCATCTGCCAGTGGATGGCCGGAAAGGAGAACAAGTCGTTCTCCGTGAGGTAGCGGACGGCCTCCACGATATCGGTATCCTCGGTCACGGTCATCCGGGCGATCAGTTCGCCGGAAAATCCGCCCGCTACGAGGCCCTTAAGGTTCCTCGTGATCCGGCGAAACGTCCCTTTCCCGCGGTGAGTGTCGGTGAGTTCCTCCGGGCCGTCGATCGAGACCAGGATCGTGTCGAACCGGTTCGCGACTCCGGGTTCGAGGCGGTCGAGGAGGGTGCCGTTGGTGTGCAGGATCAGCGCCGAGACCGGGGCGTCGCGGACGAGCTCGCGGATGCGGTCGACGGCCAGCAGGGGCTCCCCGCCGTAGAAGATCAGCACGGCGTCGGGGTCCTCTGCGAGGAACCGGTAGAGGTCGGCGAGGTTGATATCGAGGTCGACCGGGAGGTCTTCGTCGACGGCGATATCGGGCAGTTCCGGCGGTTCGACGGTGAACGCTTTGCCGCGGCAGTAGGTGCAGCAGAGGTTGCAGTTGTCGGTCAGGATGAGATGGTAGTACACAGAGGGTCTCTTACTATTTTGTGGGCCGGGTGAAAAAAAGGTGAGGATGTAGCCCCTCCCCCGCAAGACAGAATACCCTGCAGTGAGAACGGACTCCTATGCCAGAAGCAAAGAAAGAGAACCTCGCCGAGCAGGTCATCGACCCCCGCGACCTCGTCGCCTACCAGCAGGGCTCGATCGTCAGCCGGATGCTCGCCTACACGAAGTCCGGCACCATCACGATCTTTGCCTTCGACGAGGGCGAGGGCCTCTCGGAGCACACCGCGCCTTACGACGCCGTCCTCCAGGTCATCGACGGGGAGGCCCTCGTCACCATCGCGGGCAAGGAATACTCGGTGACGGCCGGCAACCTGATCATCATGCCGGCAACGATACCTCATGCTGTCCACGCCGTCACGCGGTTCAAGATGATGCTGACGATGATCCACGCCTGATCCCCCGGGGAGGGGGTTCCTCTCGGAACCGGTCTGCGGGTTTTTTATATGCGGGTGGCGGATAGCCTCCCGGGCAGGTTCCGGGAGGCCGGTATTGACGGCGGTCCCGGATTTGCAGGGTGAAACGGTTCTACCATACAACCGGGTTTCTCTCCCCGGTAATCCGCACCCGTGACCTACGCTCGGAAGATGGTATCATGACCCCCTCCCTCTCCCCCGACGAGTCCCGGACGACGGCATGGCACGCCCTACCGCCGGACGACGCAGCCGAGATGCTCGCCTCGCCGGAGGGGGGCCTTACGGATGAGGAGGTCGCCCGGCGGCGCGGGATCTTCGGGGAGAACGTCCTCCCACAGAAGCGCCCTCCGACGGTGTTTGAGGTCTTCCTTCGCCAGTTCACGAGCCCGCTCATCTACGTGCTCCTTGCAGCAGGGATCATCTCCATCCTCTTCGCCGACTTCACCGACGCGGTCTTCATCTTTATCGTCATCCTGATTAACGCCGTCATCGGGACGTTCCAGGAGGTGAAAGCGGAGCGGAGCGCAACGGCGCTACAGCAGATGCTCAAGATCCATGCACGGGTGCGGCGGGACGGCCGGGAGGCGACTGTCCCGGCGGAGGATCTGGTCCCCGGCGACCGCGTCGTTCTGGAGTCGGGCGACCGGGTTCCTGCCGACATCCGCATCGCGAGAGCGCAATCGCTCGCCGTCGACGAGTCCCTCCTGACCGGCGAGTCGCATGCGATTCAAAAGCGTCCGGATCCCCTCGATGCCTCGCTGCCCCTGGCCGACCGTCTGAATATGCTCTATGCCGGCAGCACTATCATGACCGGCCGCAGCATGGGAGTCGTGGTCGCGACCGGCCAGGACACCGAGATCGGGCAGATCGCCGAGACGGTCACGGCGTCCGAGATGGGCAAACCTCCGCTCGTCCTGCGCATGGAAGATTTCTCCAGAAAGATCAGCATCGCCGTCCTTGCCGCCACCGGGGTGCTTGCGTTCATCGTCCTCGGCCAGGGGGTGCCCCCACTCGAGGTCTTCTTCCTCGCCGTCGCGCTCGCCGTCTCGGCGATCCCCGAGGGCCTGCCGATCGCCCTGACCGTCGCGCTCTCGATCGCGACGTCACGGATGGCCGGGCGGAACGTCATCGTCCGGTTCCTCGCCGCCGTGGAGAGCCTCGGGAGCTGCACGCTGATCGCGAGCGACAAGACCGGCACCCTCACCGTGAACCAGCAGACCGCCCGGGTCGTCGCCCTGCCCACGGGCGAAATGTTCTCGGTCACCGGGGCCGGGTACGCGGGCGAGGGAGAGGTTGTCAGGGAGGAGGGGAGCCCCGTATCCGATCCCGCCCGCAGCCGGCTGGAGCATCTGGCCCGGGCCGCGACGATCAGCAACGAGGCCGGCCTGGAGCGGAACGACGAGGGGGACTGGACGCACCGGGGCGACGCGATCGACGTGGCGTTCCTCGCGCTCACCTACAAGCTGGGACTCGACCCCGCCGGTATCCGCGAGAGGGCACCTGCCGTCGCCGAGATCCCCTTCGAGTCCGAGCGCCGGTATGCTGCCGTCTGGTACCGGGAGGGGGAGGAGACCCTGGTGGCGGTCAAAGGGGCTGCGGAAACGGTCATTCCATCCTGCCGCACCATGGCCGGCGGGCCGGGCGGCAGCATGCCGCTCGACCCGGACACGGTGCAGGAGGACATCGACGCCCTCACCTCTCATGGCTACCGGGTGCTTGCCGTGGCTCACGGTCGTGCGGAGGGGGAGGTCTCTGCAGAGAACCCCACGCTCCCTCCCCTCGAACTCCTCGGCCTGGTCGGGTTCATCGACCCGATCCGGCCCGCCGTGCCCGACGCCGTGCGGCGGTGCCGCGACGCCGGGGTCGACGTGGTGATGGTGACGGGGGATCACCCCGCAACGGCGCTCGCCATCGCACGGGAACTCGAGATCGCGGACTCTCCGGATCAGGTGATCACCGGCTCGGAACTGGGCGACGACGAGATCCCGACGTTCTCGGAGTTCGTCGACCGGGTGCAGGGCGCCCGGGTCTTTGCCCGGGTGACGCCGCTGCAGAAACTCCGGATCGTCGAGGCTTACCGGGAGAGCGGGGCCTACGTCGCGGTCACCGGGGACGGGGTCAACGACGCGCCGGCGCTCCGGAGCGCGAACATCGGGGTCGCGATGGGTTCCGGAACCGACGTCGCCAAGGATACGGCGTCGCTGATCGTCACCAACGACGACTTCGCCTCGATCGTCGCCGGGATCGAGGAGGGTCGGTATGCCTACGAGAACGTCAGGAAGGTCGTCTATCTCCTGATCTCGACCGGGTTTGCGGAGGTTCTCCTCTTCATGCTCGCCCTTCTGGTAGGTCTCCCGCTGCCTCTCCTCGCGGTCCAGCTCCTCTGGCTGAACCTGGTGACGAACGGTATCCAGGACGTGGCGCTGGCGTTCGAGGGCGGAGACCCCCGCGTCATGAACCGGCCGCCGCGACGGCCGGAGGAGGGGATCTTCAACCGGCTGATGATCGAGGAGACGGTGATCTCGGGCACGGTCATCGCGCTGGTTGCGCTCGGAACCTGGCACTGGCTGATCTCAAATGGGTGGGACGAGTTCGCGGCCCGGAACCTGCTCGTCCTGCTGATGGTACTCTTCGAGAACTTCCATGCCTTCAACTGCCGGTCGGAGTACTTCTCCGCGTTCCGCATCCCCATCAGCCGCAACTACTTCCTGGTCGCCGGCGTCATTGCCGCTCAGGGCATCCACATCCTCGCGCTCTACGTCCCCTTCCTCCAGGACGTCCTCCAGCTGCAGCCCGTCTCCCTGGTCGAGTGGCTCGTACTGCTCGCCCTTGCCTCCTCGGTCGTGATCGTGATGGAGATCTTCAAGGCGGTCAGGAACCACCGGCCTCCGGTTCACCAGACTGGAACCGGGGTAGGGGAGATCCCCCACCGGTAGGGGAGGATGACCTCGTTCACCCGGCTGCCGTCGGCGAGTTCGGTCATGATGATGCTTCTATGCGAGACGGTGTAGAGGGTATCGTCCATGAAGAGCGACCGCCGCACCGCATCGGGCGAGTCCCAGGTATAGGGGGATCCCTTCTCCGCGTGGGTGACCGTCCCGAGCAAGGTGAGCCCGTCTGCCGGTTTCACCGAGTAGACGTAAGCCCCCTGCCAGGTCGTGGTGCCGTAGGAGCCGGGGTACTTCGATTCAGGGTTCTCGACCCGCTTTATCTCGCTCACCGGGATGACGAGGAGGTTCTTCTCCTTCACGAAGAGGAAGGCCTTGTGGTCGCGGAGGGCCTCCGAGTCGGTTCCGGGCTCACCGATAACAACGGTATCGACTTCTCGCGGGTTATTCACGTCCGATACGTCGAAGAGCGCGATCTTGAGCCCCTCTACCGAGACGCCGCCCCAGGCGTTCTCGCCCGTCTCTTTGCCGATCCCGATGATGTGGTCGGCGTCATAGGGATGGAGGTAATCGGAGTAGCCGGGGATCTTGAGTTTCCCGAGGATGCCGGGGTGTTTCGGATCCGAGAGATCGATGACGAAGAGGGGGTCGACCCGCTTGAATGTCACGAGGTAGAGCCGGTCGCCGACGAACCGGGCGGCGTAGATACGTTCGTCCGGCGCGAGGTGTTCGAGCGTCCCGATCGTCTCCATCGCGGGGTTGAGGACGTAGACGTTGTTGTACTGGACCGACCCCTCACGTGTCCAGCCCTCGACGGTCGTCGCCACCCGGAGGTTCTCCCCGTACTCGTCGAGCGAGAACTGGTTTAAGAGATGTCCGGGAACCCTGCCCATGGCCTGATAGTCGATCCGACCGTCATCGATCGCGAACCGGTGGACGATCGTCTGCTCCCGGCTGCCGGCGTAGTCGGGCATCGTTGCGGCGACCGGGCCGGAGTAGGCGGCCTCCATGTAGCGGTAGCCGATGTAGAGGTTCTTTTGCGACACAAAGAGGGTGGTGTCGTAACCGAGGAGGAACGTCTCGGCGTCGGGTGTGCCCCTGTCGTTTCTGACGGAGAAGGCGCTTGCGGTGTAGAAGACGTAGTTCTGCAGCGGTGTCCCGGGGCGGTAGATGTCGGGCAGGATGGGCTCGCCGCCGTCCGTCCGCACCTCGGGGAGGGCGATCTCGTCCCGGATCCAGAGGGGTGCTTCCTGCGTGATGACGTAGACGTTCTCGCCGATCATCCGGGCGTTGTAGTAACTGCCGGTGAAGGTCTGCGTCCGGACCAGGTCGGGATCGCTCCGGTCGCCGATATCATAGATGTATGCGTGCGTCACCACCCGCTGGACGGGGATGGGCGCCACACTCCCTTTCACGGTGGTCATGCTCTCTTCCGTTCCGGAGGCAAAGACCACCAGACGGTCGCCGGCAAGGAAGAGCGCCGTCGGGATCCCTTCGATCCGGGTCTCGGATACGATCTTCGCATCCTCCGCCGGGAACGCTTCGAGGATCGCAAGCGACTCGCCCGATATGACGTAGATGTATCTTCCGTCGTTCTTCAGGAAGTCGGCCTCGTCCACGCCCTCTACCTGCACGTTCGTGGTTGAGTAGTCGCGCGCGGCCGTCGGGGCGGGCGGTGCGCTCGTCGGTGCAGGGGCGTCCATAGCGGTCTCCTGTCCGCCGGCTCCCGGCAGCCAGGAGTAGCCGTTACCGTGCTCCACTCCCTGCGCGTGTTCCTTTAAGAACGCCTCAACCTCGTCCTTCGACGAGAACTTCTGCAAATCCCCCTGTGTCTCGTTCCCGGCGTCCTCCGACGCGAGGGCGGTCCCGATGATCGCGGCGATCACCAGGCTCCCGAGGACGGCGACCAGCACCGGACTCCACTTCCACATATCCGTTCACCTTCCGATAGAGGGAGATGCACGTGCCGACGCATCAGGTTTGCGTAACCTACGAATATTTTCGAAGTCTTCCGGAGCGGCTCTCTCACCCGGTCGGGATCGCCCCGAAGCTCCAGGCGATGTAGGCGGCGTAGGCGAGGAGCAGGAGGGCCGACCAACCCCGGACGACGGCAGGGCGGGCGAAGAGCAGGGGGAGGACCGCGACCGAGATGAGGACGACGACCGCGATGTCGACAAGCGACCCGACGGTGGCCGGGGCGAGGAGAAGGCTTATCCCGAGGACCAGGAGGAGGTTGAAGATGTTGCTTCCGAGGATGTTGCCGATGGAGATGGAGCCCTCGTCTCTCATGGCGGCCACGACCGAGGTCGCGAGCTCCGGAAGCGACGTCCCGATGGCGACGACCGATACGCCGATGACAAATGCGGGGATCCCGAACGCCTCTGCGAGCGTAACGGCCCCATCGACGACCAGCTGCGCCCCGACGATGACGGCGACGAGCCCGAGGCCGATGTAGAGGGCATCTGCCCACCCATGGGACTTGATCTCGACCTCCCCCTCCTCACGCCCTTCCCGCAGGAGAACGAAGAGGATTACGACGAAGAGGAGGAGGAAGACCGTTCCGGCGACGATGTCGAGCGTGCCTCTTACGGCAAAGAGAGCGAAGGCTGCCGTCGCGGCGAGCATCAGCATGGTGTGCCGGATGAGCGCGGAGCGCGACGTCCCGGAGGAGGCGATCATGGCCGGCCGTATGAAGGTGCAGAGGGCGAGAACGAGGGCGATGTTCGCGATGTTGCTCCCGATGACGTTCCCGAGAGCGATGCCGGTGTTTCCCGTGGCTGCGGCGTTCGTGCTGACGACGAGCTCCGGAAGCGAGGTGCCGAACGCGATGATCGTGGACCCGATCAGGGCCGGGGAGATGCTGTACCGCAGCGCCAGGCCGCTTCCGCCGCCTACAAAGAGGTCGGCCCCTTTGACGAGAAGGGCTATGCCGATGGCGAGTATCAGAATGGTCACGATCACGGAGGTGCCTCGAAGTGGTATGTAGGTTGGACGGGGTCTGCTAATACGTTTCCGAATCCCGGCCCCGGAAAGGGTGCAGGGCAAAGGGTTATCCCTTTCCTGAACCACCGAACCGCCATGCTCACCCCGGGAGCCAGGTTCCTGCACGGAGCGGGAAGAGAGTTCATGCAGAGGACAGAGTTCGGCAACCAGCCGCCGTCGGATCAGGTGCTCGGCCGCCCGCCCCCTCCTCTGGAGTTACCGTACACGAAAGCAGAGACGACCATCTCGCTGCCGGCGCCCGGCGATATCACCATCCCCGCCGTCGATCTCCGGGACGCAATCGAGCACCGGGAGAGCGTCAGGAACTACGCGCCGGAGCCGCTTACGCTTGCTGAGGCTGCGTTCCTCCTCTGGTGCACTCAGGGAGTCAAACGCGTCGTCGACGGGACGTTCACCATCCGCACCGTCCCGTCCGCGGGTGCACGGCACGCGTTCGAGACCTACCTGCTGGTCAACCGGGTCGAGGGCCTGGCGCCCGGGCTCTACCGCTACCTCGCGGTGGAGCACCGCCTCGCCGAAGAGTCCCGTGACCCCGGCATCGCGCGGCAGGTGGCGGCGGGATGCCTGAACCAGCCGCACATCACCGAGAGCGCCGTCACCTTCCTCTGGACCGCTGTCCCCGACCGGATGACATGGCGATATGGGGAGCGCGGTTACCGCTACCTCCATCTCGACGCCGGGCATGTCTGCCAGAACCTCTACCTCGCGGCATCGGGCACAGGGTGCGGGGTCTGCGCGATCGCTGCCTTCGACGACGCGGCGATGAACCGGCTTCTCGGCATCGACGGCGAACGCCAGTTCCTGATCTACCTCGCGACGGTCGGAAAGAAGCCGTGATCCGGCGGGTGCCAAAGGGCATATCCCTCCTACCGTCCAACACCAGAGGGAAGAAGTCCCGGCATTCGTGCCGGGCAAACAAACGGAGGCTGCCGGTTACGTTCACGTTTGACGAACAGATTGCTGCCCTTGAGGCGGAACGGGAGAGGCTTCTCCTGTTCCCGGAAGACGAGTTCATCGAGATCATCCGCGAGGTGGGGTTCTCCTGCGACTGCTGCGGGCGGTGCTGCACCCGGGAGTTCAACGATCACGTCTTTCTGCTGGAGGAGGACACCGACAGCGTCCGCTCGCTCCTGCCGGACGCCGTCATCCCGGCGCCCGCGTTCGACGCCTGCGATCAGGAGGGACGGTTCTATGTGTCGGGCTATGCCCTCCGTACGAAACCGGACGGTTCCTGCATCTTCCTCTCCGACGGCAGGTGCAGCATCTACGACCGGCGATTCGCCATCTGCCGGGTCTACCCCTACATGCTCCACCGGGAGGCCGACGGGACGGGCCGCATCGAATGGCGGCAGATCGGCGGTCTGAACAGACACGGGAGTTACAACAACCCGATCGACGATGCCGAGTGCGCCCGGATTGCACGGGAGACCCGGGCCTACGAGGCGGCGTTTCTCGAGCAGGAGATCCGGTTCCGGCAGGCTCTCCGCGATCTCTTCGCCCGGGAGGGCCTCCGCTACGTCCGGCGAACCTACGACCTCCTGATGCGGGAGTTCAGGAAGGGCGCCGAGGTCGAGGTCCGGGTCTTCCACCGGGGCCAGTTTGAGCCGCACCGGATCACCTGCGACGTGTACGGGCAGTAACGCTCCGACCGGTTTCGAGACCTTTCGCCCATACCCTTTTTCTGCTCCGCTCACTCCCGGGTGACCGATGGAGACCGAGGTCCTCCTCACCCTGCTGGTGGTGGCCGCCGCTGCCGTCCTCTTCATAGCCGGCGCCGTCAGGGTCGACGTCGCCGCCGTGCTCGTGACCCTCGCGCTCGCGTGGCTCGGGCTCGTCACGCCGGCACAGGCCCTCTCCGGGTTTTCGAGCAGCGCGGTCATCGCGATGCTCTCGGTGATGGTGCTCGGCCGCGGGCTCGACCGGACCGGGGTGACGATCCGCATCGCCCGCGCGATCGTCGGGTTTGCCGGGACCGGCGAGCGTCGTCTGACCGCCGCCGTCTCACTCGTCGCAGGTGGGCTCTCGGCATTCATGCAGAGCGTCGGGGCGACCGCCGTCTTCCTCCCCTCGCTTCTCCGGGTCTCGTCGCTTACGGGGGTCTCTGCGTCACGTTTTCTCCTGCCGGTCGGCTACGCCGCGACTCTTGGGGGCACCATCAGCATGGTGGGAGCGGGCACCCTCATCATCTTAAACGACCTTCTCCGGCAGCGGGGGTACGCGCCGTTCGAACTCTTTGCCGTCACCCCTGTCGGCCTGCCGCTCCTGCTCGCCGGGATAGCCTTCTTTTATCTCTTCGGGGATCGGGTTCTCCCCCGGCACGAGAGACCCCGGCTGACTCCGCAGGAGGAACTGATCCAGACCTGGTGCCTCCCCTGCCAGATATTTTATCTGCGGATCCCGGCGGGAAGCCCGCTTGTCGGGATGACCCGGGAGGCGGCGCACATGATCTCGCGCTACAACCTTCACCTCATCTCCCTCGCCGAGCGGGACGAGGTCGTCTACACGCCCTGGCGGTATACCCGGTTCGCCGCCGGGCAGGAGCTCGGCATTCTCGGCGAGGCGGAGAACATCGCGCGATTCATGGACGATTTCGGGCTCGAGTGGATCCGGGCGGGGGAGAGCACCGCGAACGTCATGGCCGACCCGAACGTGGGGTTTGCCGAGGTGATCGTCCGGCCGTATGCACCGATCGTCGGCAAGACGCTCCGTGACCTCGAGTTCCGGGTGACCTATGGTGTCGAGGTGCTGGTCATCCACACGGGGGAGAGTGAGCGGCGGGAGGATCTGGCCGATCTCCCCCTGCAGGCGGGGGATGCGATGGTTGTTCTGGGGCGGTGGAGACGGCTCCGGGCGCTCGCCACGAACCGGAACTTCGTCATGGTAACCCCCATTGAGGGGCGGGCGGGGGTTCGGGAACGCGATGCGCCTGTCGCCGTCCTCTGCTTTGTTGCCGCCGTCGGCCTCACCTACACCGGGCTCTCGATCGCGACGAGCCTTCTTTCGGGGGTGCTCGCGATGATCCTCCTCCGGGTCATCCCGGTCGGGGAGGTCTACCGGGCCATCGACTGGCGGACGCTCACGATGATAGCCGGCCTCCTTCCGCTCGGCATCGCCATGGAGACAACCGGAACTGCCCGGTTCATCGCCGACCAGGTGGCCGCCCTGGTCGCCGGGTACCCGACGCCCCTCATCCTCATCGCGGTTGCGCTTCTCGCGACCGCCTTCTCGCTCGTGATCTCGAACATCGCCGCCACCGTCATCCTGGTTCCGCTCGCGCTCGTGATGGCGGGTTCGTTCGGGCTCGATCCCCGCGGCCTCGCGCTCCTCGTCGGGATATGCACCTCCAACTCCTTTCTCCTCCCGACGCATCCGGTGAACGCCCTCCTGATGGGGCCCGGGGGCTACCAGACCCGGGACTACATCGTACCCGGGAGCATCATGACGGTCGTCTTCATCCTGATCACCGTCGGCATCGTCTCCCTCCTCTACTTCTGATCTCTCACCTCTCCATGCCCGGGGTAAACCTTTATGGCGCTTTGCGGCGACCGGAGGCTCACCATGGAGCGGGAGTACGACGTCGTCGTCATCGGGACCGGGGTCGCCGGTTCAGACATCGCCTGGCACTGCAGGAAGGCCGGGATGCAGGTAGCTATCGTTGATTCCCGGGAATACGGGGGGACGTGCGCCCTACGAGGCTGTGTCCCCAAGAGGGTGCTTGCCGGTGCCGCGGAGGCGGTTTCCCGTGTCCATAACCTGCAGGGGAACGGCATCCGGGGCGCGGTCTCGATCGACTGGCCGCAACTGGTTGCCTTCGAACGAACCATCACCGGTCACATTCCCCAACGGAAGGAGGAGGGGTTCCGGGGAGCGGGGATCCATACCTACCACGGGGTTGCCCGCTTTGCCGGGCCGGACAGGGTGACGGTCGGCGGTGATACGCTCGTCGCCCGGTACATCGTGGTCGCCGCCGGTGCGCGTGCCCGGCCGCTGAACGTTCCGGGCGAGGATCTGATGACGTCGAGCGACGACTTCTTCTACCTGGAAGCGCTCCCCGAACGGATCGTCTTCGTCGGCGGGGGCTATATCTCGTTTGAGTTCGCCCACGTCGCCGCCGCTGCCGGGTCGGCGGCGACCATCCTGCAGCGGAGCGGCCGGCCCCTCTCGGGGTTCGATCCCGATATCGTCGATCGCCTGCTGCTGGCTTCAGTCGAGGCGGGGATCGACGTGCAGATGCATATGCCGCTCGTCTCGGTCGAGAGGGACGGCGCCGGCCTGCGCGTGCGGGCTGGAAAGGATGGGGAGGAGAAGATCTTCGGTGCCGATATGGTTGTCCACGGCGCGGGCAGGGTCTCCGCGATCGAGGAACTCGACCCCGCCGCGGGGAACGTCGAGACCGACCGCCGGGGGATCGTGGTCGACGACCGTCTCCGGAGCGTCTCGAACCCCGCGGTCTACGTTGCCGGGGACGCGAACCCGCGGAGCCCGCAGCTGACGCCGGTGGCGGTGATGGACGCTCACATCGTCGTCGACAACATCCTGGGCGGCGACGCCCGCGTCGCGGACTACTCCGTCGTCCCGAGCGCCGTCTTCACGTATCCGCCCATCGCCTCCGTCGGGCTCACGGAGGAGAAGGCGAAGGAGAAGGGGATCCCCTATGTCGTCAACGCCGGCGACCTCTCCGGGCGGTTCACAAACCGGGGCATCGGCCAGAAACACGCCGGTTACAAACTTCTGGTCGACGAGGACTCCCGGCTGGTTCTCGGCGCCCACCTCATCGGGCCGCACGTCGAAGAGGTGATCAACATCTTCGCCCTCGCGATCAGACACGGCCTGACGGCGGACGACCTCACGCTCGACGCGATCCCGTGGGCCTACCCGAGCAACACCTACGATATCATCCACATGGTGCATCCGCTGGTGAGGAAGTAAGGTAAGTGATAAACTGGAAGATGATGCGGTTCGACTGATTGGGGATTCTTTGGGATGCCGAAAAGATGGGGGAGTCGGCACCCCCATTTCAGAAAGAAACGGGTTTTTACTGTATTGGGTAGTTTAACATTGCAGGTCTGGAGGTTGGAGTTTTTGGATAATTCTACAAAGAAAGATATGGAGGAAGCACTCGGCGCCATAGTTTCAATGATCAACAAGACTGAGAAAGCAAAAGAAAAATTCGCACAAGGTACTCCTCAGCATACGCTACAAAAGAACAGGCTTCAAGCGCTAAACATAGTTTTATCATTGATATCAAAAGAATTAGCAGAAAGCGATGATCTGGATTATTATTCAAAAGAAAATTTGAAAGAAGCATTTGCGCCAATAACTTCCTTGATTAGTAAATCTGAGAAATCGCAGAAGAAATTAGCACAGGGTACCTGGCAGCATACGATGCTGAGTAATAACCTTAAAGCACTCTATATCGCTTTGCCATTGTTAACGAAGGCATTTAGCGAGATAAGTGCCGAAAAAGAGCAGATAGAATAATACCCGTGTTATAAGCATACTCCTCAAGCAACGAAATTCCAAGTTATCGGCTCATATGGCGCATACAATGATGAAATATCTGGACATTTTGGCAGTCGCAATCACACTTTTAACGCATCCACTGCTCGATAAAACGTGACAAAAAAGATCCCGCCGGGGCACCTCACCCCGGTCCCCTCACTTCACGCGCCGGTGCTCTCTTCGGCCGATTTCTTCGCCGGCTTCTCGGGTTTCACGTAGGTGATGGTGTAGCGCTCCACCACGTGCTCCACCCCCGGCGGGAGGTAAGCCTGCTCCATCGTGAGGCTCCCGAACGGGCAGCCCTCGACGCAGTCGCCGCAGGCGATGCACCGCATGCGGTCGATCTCCCAGACCTTCGCCTCCTTGTCGAGACGGATCGCCTCGCACGGGCACCGTTTCACGCAGAGGTTGCAGGAGCGGCAGGTGGCCGGGTCGAAGACGATGTGCCCCCGGGTGAGGGAGCAGCTCCGTGCCGGCACCGCCGGGTACTGGCGGGTGGCCGGACCGCCTGCAAGGTTCCGGAGAACCGTCTTTGTCATCTGAAAAATTCCCATTCTGTCTTCACCTCTCCATGCAGCCGATGCAGGGGTCGATCGAGAGGACGACGACCGGGACATCCGCGAGCTGGATGCCCGGGAGCATCTTCACGAGCGGCGGGATGTTCGCGAGCGTCGGCGTCCTGATACGGGCCCGGGCAAGGTGCTTGCTCCCGTCGCCCTTGAGGTAGTGGATGACCTCGCCCCGGGGCTGCTCCGCGCGGGAGAAGTACTCGCCGTCGGGCGTCCCCTTGACCTTCACGTCGATGGGTCCTTCGGGCATCTCCTCGATCGCCCGCCGGATCAGGTCGATGGAAGCGTAAACCTCCTTGACCCGAACTGCGCACCGGGCGTAGCAGTCGCCGGTGGTCTCGACGACCGGCTTGAAGCCGAGATCCCCGTAGGCGGCGTAGCCGGTCTCGCGGTGGTCCATCGCGACCCCGCTCCCCCTGGCGGTCGGTCCCGCCGCCCCGAGGTCGTAGGCCTCGTCCTTTGAGATGACCCCGAGTCCCTTGAGACGGTATTTCACCGTATCGTCGTTCAAGAATACGTCGCCGAGATCCCGGCACTGCTGCTCGAAGGGATCGAGTGTCCGGTGCATCTCGTCGAGTTTCTCCTGCCCGATGTCGCGCCTGACCCCGCCGACCTTGCAGGTACCCTGGATGACCCTTCCGCCGGTGGTGTCCTCGAGCACGTCGAGCACGCTCTCCCGGAGTTGCCAGGACCGCATGAAGAGGTTCTCAAAGCCCATCCCGTCGGCAAAGAGCCCGAGCCAGAGGAGGTGGGAGTGGAGACGCGAGCACTCCGACCAGATCGTCCGGAGATAGCGTGCCCGGTCCGGAACCTCGATCTTCATGATATGCTCGACGCCCTGACAGTAACAGAGCGCGTGGATGAAACTGCAGATCCCGCAGATCCGTTCCGCCACGTAGACATACTCGGTATACTCGCGCTTCTGCACGAGACGTTCGAGTCCCCGGTGGATGTAGCCGATCGAGGGGATCGCTTCCACCACCTTCTCGTCCTCGAGAACGAGGTCGAGATGGATCGGCTCCGGCAGCACCGGATGCTGGGGTCCGAACGGCACGATTATGCGTTCTGGCATCGGTCGCCTCCCCTTCTCGTGACGCTGAACGGATATTTTTCATCCGTCCTGAGGAACGTTCCTTTAAAGTCGATATTAATTCCTTTGACCGGAATCCCGAAGGAGTCGTGCATCTCGTTCTCGTAGACGAACGCTCCCCAGTAGATCCCGGAGATGCTCGGAATCTCCGTCTCCGGCCCGACAGTCAGGCGGAGGTTCCTGAACTGGTAGCCTTTATCGAACGAGTAGTTGAGCTCGTAAGACCCGTCGAGATCCGTGCACCCGATCTGGACGAGGCGGTACCCCCCGGCGTGAAGCGCCTCGACCTCTCGCAGGAGATCCTCCAGCGCGATACCGGTGGTAGTCTGCTCTTCGTTAACCGTCATGTGCTCTCACCTGCCTGTTCTGCGTGCTGCTCTTCTTCTCTCGTCTGCGCCGTCCCCGCCATCGCCGCTCGTTTCTTCTCGAGGATCGAAAGCGCGGTTACGACACCGTCGATGATCTGTTCCGGCCTTGCCGCGCATCCCGGAACGTAGACATCCACGGGGATAACCTTGTCGATGCCCCCCACGATGTTGTAACACTCCCGGAATATGCCGCCGGTTGCGGCACAAATGCCAACTGCAATGACGACTTTCGGCTCCGGCATCTGCTCGTAGATGTTCTCGACCACCTCCCGGTTCTGCGTGTTGATTCCGCCGGTGATCAGCAGAATATCTGCGTGCTTCGGGTTCCCGGTGTTGATGATGCCGAACCGCTCCACATCGTAGAGCGGGGTGAGGCATGCAAGCACCTCTATGTCGCACCCGTTGCAGCTGGACGCATCGTAGTGAAGGATCCAGGGTGATCGCTTCAGGAATGCCATGGTACTTATGCACCTCCAGTCATCATATAGCCGAGGATATAGGCGAGGATCGCCAGGTTCGCGATGCCGAGTACTGCCGCGAACCACCCGCTCTTCAGCGCCGCCTGCCACCGAACCCGTGCCGTGACGTTGTCGACGAAGATCTCGGCGAGATACGTGACCACGACCGCGATGATCCCGATCACGGGGTTCCAGGCAAAGAAGAGGTAGACGAACCCGAGGAGGAAGACGTTCTCGTACCAGTGGGCGATCTCGACCTGGGCGAGCGTCGATCCCGAGAACTCCGTCGTTATGCCCTTGACGATCTCCTGGTGCGCGTGGTGCGACGTCGAGATGTCGAAGGGGGACTTCCGAAGTTTGATCGTGAGGATGGTCACGAAGCCGAGGAAGACGCCGGGGAGGTAGAGAATGGCCGGTATGGTCGTCACGGCGATATCGGCGACGTAGAAGCTGTTCGTGATCATGTAGAGTCCGACGGCCGCGAGGATGATCATCGGTTCGTAGGCCATCAGCTGGATCAGTTCGCGCTCGGCCCCGATGTGGCTGTAGGGGGAGTGGACCGCATAGGCCCCGAGCACCAGGAATACGTGGGCGAGCGTGAAGGCGAAGATGATCAGCAACAGGTCCCCTCCCGCGAAGAAGAGCGCGCCGGAGAGGGCGATGAAGATCAGGTAGGCGAGGACGTAGAAGTTCTGCGCCGTCGTGACGACGACGCTCTCCTTCTCGAAGAGTTTGCCTACGTCGTAGAAGGGCTGAAGGAGCGGCGGCCCGACCCGCCCCTGCATCCGCGCGGTGATCTTCCGGTCGACTCCCGCGATGAGGCCGCCGACGACGGGCGCGAGGACGAGGAAGAGGATCGCCCCGATAAGCCAGGTCCAGGTCATAGCGCCACCCCCGCGAGAACCCACGATGCCAGGATCAGGATGGTGCAGACCACTGCTCCCGGAAGGAAGAGTTTGGCCTCGCCGAAGTACTCGGTGAGGTAGTAGTTCCGCGTCTGAGCCTCCTGTGTCCGGCCGAGCGATCCGCTGAAGTGCAGATCCGGCGTGGCGGTTCTCCCGCCCATGTAGGCGGGGAGACTCTTTGCGCTCCTCCTGAAGAGGAGGAACGAGACCGGGAGGACGAGGAGGAGTGCCATCATCAGGAGCATGATGGCGACGTTCGCCTGCGCCATGAGCGCCGTGACCCCGTAGATGGCAAGGACGTACGGCTCGATCAGTACCGAGGAGATGACCGGGAAGAGGAGAACGGCCGCTATCACGAGGCCGGTGATGATGTAGAGGGGGGCCCAGGGCTCCTCGAAGAACCCTTTCTCCACCCGCTCCTGGTTTCTGGTGACCGCGACGAGTTTGCCCATCCACTTCGCCCAGAAGAAGACCGTGACGGCGCTTCCGTAGGCGAGGATGGCGATGAAGACGATGCCGAAGGGAACCTGGACGAACGCTTCGATCGCCGCCCACTTGGAGATCAGCATACCAAAGGGTGCAAGGAACATCCCGGCGATGCCGATGAACATCATCACGGCCATCCTGGGCATCCGGACGATCAGGCCCTCCATGTCCTCGATGTCGCGGCTCCCGATCCGGTGCTCGATCGCCCCGGTTCCGAGGAAGAGGAGCGCCTTTGCGACGGCGTGGAAGATGATCAGGAGGATCGCTGCCCAGACGAGCATGTAGGTTCCGACACCCGCACAGGCGGCTATCAGGCCGAGGTTCGCGATCGTCGAGTAGGCGAGAACCAGTTTGGCGTTGTTCTGCGATATCGCGATCGCGGATGCGACGACGAAGGTCACGGCGCCGACGAGGCCGATGGAGAACCCGGCGAATGTCCCGGCAAAGACCGGTGAGAACCTGACCAGGATGTAGACGCCGGCCTTGACCATGGTGCTCGAGTGGAGCAGCGCCGAGACCGGGGTCGGGGCCACCATCGCCCCGAGGAGCCAGGAGGAGAAGGGCATCAGCGCGGCCTTCGTGATCCCGGCAAACCCGATCAGGGCGGCCGGAAGCAGGATGATGGCCGTGTCGCCGGAGGCGAGCACCCGGGCGAGATCGATGCCCCCGCTCGTCGCCTCGGTGGCGGCAAGAATGATGAGCGCGACGACGAACGCGACCCCGCCGAGGAGGTTCATCACCAACGCGCGGAATGCGTTCTTCGTCGCCTCTTCGGTCTCCGAGTAGCCGATCAGCAGGAAGGAGCTGATAGTGGTGATCTCCCAGAAGAAGAAGACCCACATGAGGTTGTTCGAGAAGACCAGGCCGAACATCGCGGCGAGGAAGGCAAAGATGACGAAGAAGAAGATCTTCTGCCGGTCACGCACCTCCGGGTGGTGGTGGTGATACGTCTCCATGTACCTGACCGAGTATACGGCTATGAGGCTCCCGATGAGCCCGATGATCAGGGCCATGATGATCGAGAACTGGTCGATGAAGAGGTTGTTGACCGCATGAAGGCTCCCCGAGAACGTGGCCTCGAGGTATACCACCAGCGCCGCCTGGACGGCGGCCAGCGCGATTGCCAGGTAGTTCCTGAACTTTGCGCCCATGTAGATGATGAAGAGCGCAAGACCCATCTCGATGGCCACCATGACGAGGCCGGCCGCTTCCGACGGCGCGGCGAAGTAGACCGCGCCCTCGAACGCATACCGCATGAGCAGGTATATCGAAGCCCCGCCGATAGCGAGAGCCGAGAGGGCGACCACCACGTAGCGAAGTGTCGTCCGCTTCACGAACAATAAAAGGCACGCAACGAGGATGGGGAATAATATTAGGAAGAGCAGCGTCTGCACTATTGTCCCTCGTAGGGTACCTATGCCTTAACTGCATAATTAATCATTCCACATGAGCACCCCGGGGATCGGCCGGTGCATGCCCGGTGCCGCTCAACCGGGCACGGCGGTACGATGAGGAACCTGGGAATCATGCCTGGAGATTGGTATTTGCCGTTATTCCGGTTCGCATGGTATTACGCCCCGGACGCCTCCCCCGTACTCTCCGGCATCTCCCCGGTAGCGCGGGATGAAGTGGATGTGGACATGCATGACGTTCTGCCCCGCGGCCTCCCCGACGTTGACGCCGATGTTGTAGCCGTCGGGGTGGCGGCCGCGGCCGGTGATCTCCCTGCAGTCGTCGATGAGCCGGGCGAGGGCCGTCCTCTCTTCATCGGTCGTATCGAAGTAACTCCCGACGTGCCGGAAGGGGATCACGAGCAGGTGGCCGGGGCTGACCGGGTGGATGTCGTAGCGGGCGTAGCAGAGTTCGTTAGCGGTAACGATATCCTCGGGGGCCGGGTTGCAGAACGGGCATGGCATGGCCCCTGCTCTTTCTCCGATCGCTCATGAGTGTTTTGGCTCGATCGTTCTCACCCGAGCAGGCGGGCGAGGATCTTTCCCGGGAGGCTGCGGGAGAGGGCGATGGCGTGCTCGGTGCACATCTCATGACAGCAGTAGCACCTGATGCAGCGCGTAAGATCGATCGTCGCTCTGCCTTCGGCAACGGTGATCGCGTGGACGGGGCAGATCCGCTCGCACTTCCCACAGCCGATGCACGAAGGAGCGATCACGGCGGGGCGGGGAGCGTAGGTTCGCCCGAATCGCCGGACGACGGCCTGGACGACCCGCCGCCAGATGCCCGTCCTGCCCCCGACGTAGGTCGAGGGTTTCCGGAAGTCCGGAACCGTGAACTCCGCCGGGTCGTCGCCGACCGTCCGGACTCCCTCGGGATCGAGGAGCCCGCGCTCGGCCGCGCTTCTGGTGCTCCCGATCTCGAGCGGGTCCATGCCGATGAGCCGCGCGAGGACAGCGTCCACGGCCGCGTAATCGCTCCCGGCAAGGACGACTCCGATCGTTCGCGGACTGCCGGCCTGAGGCCCGTCCCCCTCCATCCCCACGACCGCGTCCACGATCTGGAGCCGGGGCTGCATACACTCATTGAGGTCGACGAGCATTCGGCCGAAGGCGTACTCGTCCTGGAACCGGAAGTGAAAGACCGGTTTTTCGAGCCCCGGGATCAGCCCGAAGAGGTTCTTCGCGGCGCCGGTCATCCGCGTCCACATGTGGGTCTTGGCTTTGGAGACGACCACGATCGCGTCGGCCTCTACGGCGGGGGTGATGATGGAGAACTGTTTCATCACCTCGCCTTCCGGGAACGGTACTATCTGCGAGCCGGTGTCGTAGTTCAGGGTGGTGCCGGTCTCCTCGGCCACCGCGGCGAACCCGCTCCGCGAATACGCCCGCCGCAGATTCGCCTCGCTGTAGACAATCCCGGCACCGGGGCTGTCGCCGATGACGACCCGGCACCCGTGCTCCGTAAGAAGCCGCGCGATGGCAGCGACGACCTCCGGGTGGGTGGTGACGCACTTCTCAGGCGCCTGCCCCTGCAGGAGGTTCGGTTTGAGGAGGACGCTCTCCCCCGGCGCAACAAACCGCCCGATGCCGCCGATGAGGTCGATTGCACGGCGGACGGCCGCATCGACCTTCTCCGGCGCGTACCCCTCGCACCGGGCGACCGCGACGGTTGCGTCCCGGCCGGCCGGCTGCACTTCATTCCTCCCCGATGCGGCCGAGCGCCTCTTTTGCCGCGAGCATCGCCGCGCCCTGTTTGGTCCTTGCCTCGCCCTCTCCGAATGGAATTCCCCCGACCGTCACCCGTGCGGCCCAGACCGGACAGCTCCCGGGCCCGGTCTGGCGGAAGGCGTACTCGAGTTCGCCGAGGTTCTCCCGGGCGACATGCTCCTGGAGCCGTCCGCGGTAGTTCCTGTGGGTATCGCACTCCGCGATCTCCTCCTCGAAGATCGCGAGCACCACGTCCCGCGCCACGTCGAGGCCCCGGTCGAGGTAGATCGCGCCGATCAGGGCTTCGAAGGCGTCTGCGACGATCGAGTCGGTCGGCGCCTGCCCGCGCCCCCGGACGGCGGCGTCGATGCCGAGGCCCTGCCGTCGAACGATCTCCGCGAGTTTGGTGTTTCTGGTCACCTGGAGCCTCCGGTTCATCTCGCCCGGGGGGAGGTCGTACTCGCCGTAAAGGTGGTCGGCTATGACGAAGTCGAGGACGTAGTTCCCCAGGAACTCGAGCCGTTCGTTGTCCTCGAACGTCGCTATGGGGTACTCTCTGCCGTTCGCGTACGACCGGTGGGTCAGCGCCCGGTCGTAGAGGGGGAGGGCGGTCTTCGCGACGTCGGTGATCCCGAAGGGGGCGCGGGCGAGGAGCGCACGCACCTCCGCTTCCCGGTCGAGGGCGACGGGCATCGGGCGTCGGGTGAGCCTCCTTCCGCAAAGGCCGCCGATACGAATTCTGGTCCAGAGGGTGGAGAGTTTCATGTCCGTCGGGTGCAGGACGCCCTGCCGCTCTTCTCTATAGAATGGCTTATCTTCTGCTGGATAAACTTTTGCCGGATACGGAGCATCCGGGAAACCTTTTCGTTGCCCCCGAAGAGATACTTACTCGTGGTGCTGCCGGAAGCGGGCGAGGCAGGCAGGTGGGTCTACCTGGACATCGAGTTCGGTTACGTCTACGGAACCTGCCGGGCGGTCATGATGCCGATCGAGATCGGTGCGGTTGTCCATAGGCCACAGGATGACAGCGTCCGCTATCTGGGCGAGCAGTTCTGCTACGACGTCGATGTCGAGATATGGAAGAAGGTGACCGACGGGTGCGGCAAGACCGTCGGCGTCGCGACGACCGTGGCGAACATGGGGCGCGGGGAGTACGGGAGGCCCTACAATCACTCCTACCGGATCCCGGGCGCCGGGGTGCCCGCGGCAAAGGCGACGGCACAAAGAGCATTTGCCGATCTCCGCCTCTTCATGGAGTCAATCGTCTCGGCCGGGGATGCCCGGGCAATCGTCGTCTTTGCCGCGAGCATGGAGAAACGAGCCTTCCGGGCCGCGGGCTTCTCGCTCGATGGGTGCATGCTGGTCGACCTCCAGCGGGAGATCCGGAGACACTTCAAGATGAAACAGGTTCTCTCCCTCGATCGCCTCGCCCGGCTCATCGATTTTTCCGCCGACGATTCCGTCGTCGCCTCGACGCACTTCAGGTACCCCGTCCCGCGGGAGTGCCGCCACATCCTCGCCGCCCACCGGGGGATGGGCGACGCCGTCCGGACGTTCCTGCTCGCACGCGAGTTCCAGGAGAATCGCCCGCATATCGAGGAGCGCATCCGCCCTCTGATGGAGACCTGTGGGGGCGACGGCGAGGAGGGGGGCTGCCGGAAGGATTCGGCCGGAGGCGCCGCCGACGGTACGGCGGGAACCTGAGCATAAAACTCCCGTCAGGATCCGCCCTTCACCTGAAGTAGCTCTTTTCGTTCCTGCACCGGCTGTTCCGGCGTGGGTTTGCAGATTTCGTCCGGCTCCCGGTACGGCCCGGTCAGCAGAATGTCGACCTCAGCACCGTCGTCGATGCCTCCGGTGCCTGCGGGGACGTGCAGGTAAGCATCTGCACGCACCAGTGCCATCTGCGGCCCGGCCCCCCGCGGCAGGGGGGTCGCGACGTGCCCGTCGCCGGTCCGGGAGACGGTGAGGAGGACGAACTCGTCGTAGCCGGGGTCGGTCGTGACCGTTCCGGCGAGCCGGACGCGGAGGCGCTCCAGCGGCCGGGGATGAAACCCCCATGCCGCGAGCAGCGGAAGGGCGAGTTCCCGCACGGCTGTCAGGGCGGCGATCGGGTAGCCGGGGAGCCCGATGACCGGTTTGCCGTCGATGCGGCCGATGATGGCCGGTGCGCCCGGCCTCATCGCGACGCCGTGGACGAGCACCTCGCCGAGGTCGCCGATGACGGCGGCGGTGAAGTCCCGTGTGCCTGCCGACGACCCGGCGGAGATCAGGAGGAGATCGTTTTCGCGAACGCCGTTCTTGATGGCCTGCCGGAGCAGTACGGGGTCGTCGCGGACGATTCCGTAGCGTGTGCAGGTGGCGCCGGCCTCGCCGAGCATTGCCGCGCTAACGGCGGTGTTACTCTCGACGGCCCCTCCCGGCCCCGGGCACTCGCCTGCCGGTACCAGTTCGCTCCCCGTCGGGATGAGGCCGACCTTCACCTCCCGCACGTCCACCGCGGCGATCCCGCAGGAGAGGAGCGCCCCGATATCGCAGGGGCGTATCCGGTGCCCGGCCGGGAGGATCGGGTCGCCCTGCCGGATCTCCGAGCCGGCCGGATGGATATGCTCTCCCGGGAGCACCGCTCTCTTCGTGCTCCAGGCCCCGTCTCTGACGACGTCCTCGATCATGACGACCGCATCGTAGCCGGGAGGGATCGCGTTTCCCGTGTTCACCCGGTGCGGGTTCCTGAGCGGGACGGGGCTCCCGCCGCCCGCACCGGTGGTCTCGCCGCTCACGACGGCAAACCCGTCCCTTGCGGCGATCTCTGTTGCCGGGACCGTCAGGAGCGAGTATACGGGCCCTGCCGTCACCCGTCCGGCCGTCCCGGCAACCGGGAGGGTAGCGACCCGGTCGGGGCAGGGGAAGGCCGAGCGCATCATCGCCCGGACTTCCGCGAGCGGTCTTGACGCGAGGCGCCGCCTCACCATGGCGTTATACCCATATCATCGCCTCTTCCCGGCGGCGCCGGCCGCTTTCGCAAAAAAAGTTAGATCCGGGTGTAGAGGTTCGCATACACCGTCTTGCCCTTGGAGACCGGGTGGCGTTCGCCGAGGTCGCCGATGTAGTGGGCGAAGCGGGCGGTCTGGCCGTCGACCTCCTGCTCGACCTCGCCGACCATCTGGAATCCCGGGAGCGGGTTCTCGATCGTCCCGTAGACGTAGATGTCGCCTTTCACCATCTGTCCGCCGACGCGGCCCTTGGCGTTGCCCTTGACGATGACGGTGCCGCCTTCGCCGTGAGTGGAGACGTGAATGTCCGCGTCGCCGCCGATGACGATCGTCCCGCCGTTGATGAACGTGGCGGTATCGTTCGCGACGCTCCCGGCGACCCGGATCAGCCCGCCCTGCATGCCGCGCCACTCGCCGCGGGGGGATGAGCCCAGGTGGCTCCCGGCGTTTCCGTCGACGACGAGTTCGCCGCCTTCCATCCCGATGCCGCAGAACGAGTCGACGTTCCCTTTGACGTAGATCTTCCCGCCTTTCATCCAGCCGCCGATGTACATATCGGCGTTGCCTTCGATGACGATCTCGCCGGCGGTCATCTGCTGCCCGATCCTTTTGACACGGGTGCAGTCTCCCCGGAGGATGATCTTCGTCTCTTCGGCTGTCGGTGCACCGTCGCCCTCGACGGTGAAGTACTTCCCGAGCGGGCTCTTCTGCTTGCCTTCCCAGACATCAAGGGCAGTTATCTCGGCGGCTTTCTTGCCTGCAAAGTTGTCCGGAGTGATGTTCTGCCCCTCAAGCATGAGCTCGGGGGGGTTGGTCAGGGTGAGGATTACTGTCTTCATGCTTCTCATCACCTCATTGTGTCGTATCGACCTCGATAACCCGCGGGTTGTGGAGATGCTCTTCGAAGAGCGAGTAGTTGTCAAGTTTCACGCTGTAGTGCCGGAGGAAGTGCTCGTAGATGTCTCTCTGCACCTGTGCGTTCTCCGGAACCTTCACGTCGACCCAGATCGTCCGCTTCGCGGGCTCCGCGATGACTTCGCCGTTCCGGACGGTCACGATGCCGTCTTTGACGAGCCCGGCGCACCGCGAGAAAGCCTTCTCGATATCCGCCGGGTCGGAGGGCATATTCTCGGGGTTGAGGGCGTAGACGGCGATATCGGCATCCATACCGGGGGCGAGCCCGCCATAGGTGTTGCTGATGCCGAGCGCCTTTGCCGGCCCCGCCCGGGTCATCTGTGCGATCTCGTAGAGGCCGAGTTCGCGATCGATACCGTCGATGGAGGTCGCGTCGATCGTCTTGTCAAGCCACTTGAACGTCTTCATCGTCTCGTCACGCGCAGCCCTGCTCATCAGCCAGGTGATGACGCGCGGGTAGCGGGTGAACGGTCCGGCGTTCGGGTGGTCGGTGGTGATGAACGTCCGCATCATGTCCTTGGAGAAGAGCGCCAGCTCCAGGCCGACCGCCCACTGGATGGTGCAGACCTTGACCTTCGGGCTGTAGATGTAGGGGACGACGCCTGCAGCGGTCTCGAGTTCCACGTCTACGTTCGCCCACTTCAGGTGGTTGAGGGAGCAGAGGTGGTGCTCGAACGGCCCGTCGGCGGTCATGGTTGTGGTCTCGTCGAGGGTCACCTGCCCGATATCGATGGTGAGGTTGTCGTGGGCGTTCACGTAGTCCATCACGTCTTTTGCCCGGGATTCGAAGTTCCCCCAGGAGTCGCCGCCGTAGGAGTGGAACTGGAGGTGCGTGAGGTGCAGCACCTGCTCGCGGCCGAAGTCGTTCTTCGGGGCGTAGCCCTCGGCGAGTTTGAGCGACTCGAGCGTGTCGACGTAGTTGCCCGGGTTCCCGAGGTTGTTACAGTGCAGGTGCACTGAGTGCGGGAGGCCGAGGTGCTCGTTCGTCTCGATGAGCCCCTTCACGATCTCTGCCGGCGTGATGTCGAAGTAGGGAACCGGGTCGTGGATGTTCACGCAGTTCAGGCCCCATCCCCAGGCTTCGGAGCCGCCGGGGTTGACGACCTTGATGCCGAACCCGCGGGTTGCCCGGAGGAGCCAGGCGGTATACGCGGCGTTGTTCTCGATCTCGTTATTTTTGAGGTATTCAAGGGTGAACCAGTTATTCCCGAAGACCGGCATCGCGGCGATGTCGATGATCGGGGTATCCCGGATCTCTTCGTGGACGTGCGGGGAGTGGAGCGGGGGCATCGCCGCCTCGTTGACGAAGACGTAGCCCATCCGCGCGTAGTCGTAGCCGGTCTTGAACGTCGAGGGGACGGAGGAGCCCATCTCCATGCGGCTGCACGTAGGGGATTTGTGGGGGCTCTTGAAGAGTTTGTCCTCCGGCCGGAAGAGCCGGCCGACGTTCACCTTCGGCCCGACCACGTGAGAGTGGACGTCGACGCCGCCCGCCATCACGGTCATGCCGGTCGCGTCGATCGTCTTCGGGCTGGCGAGAAGACTGGTCTCGACGATCTTGCCGTCCTTGACTCCGATGTCCATGCGGTCGCCCTTGATCCCCTGCAGGGGATCGAAGACGAACCCGTTCCTGATCAGTAGTTCGCTCATGCTTCACTCCTCCGCGCGGACGCCGGCCGGTGCGGCCTTTGCCGGTCCTTTCGCAGCCTCTTCGGCATCCAGTTCAGAGAGTCTCTTATGAATCCGCTCGAAGAGCTCCTCGTCGCTGATGACGCCTTCGGGCGGGTCGATGACCTTGCGGTACTGGATCGGGACGTTGTCCATCCGGTAAACAATGCCCGGAACCTCGACCCCGACGATGCCCACCGGAATATGGAGGTCGGAGATCTCGCTCGCCATGCAGATGTTCGGGTCGATGGTGATCCAGGGGTGCTTCCGGAGGTGCTTGACCGCCTCGATCGGGAAGTGGGCGCCGGCATCGGTTCCGATGTTGATGAAAGCGTCCACCTCGTCGCGCATGGCAAGATCGACGGAACTCGTCTCGCCGGGGTTCATGTGGGCGATATCTTTCTTCGTCAGGTCGAGACAGTAGGGGTAGCCATACTGCCATGACCAGACCGCGCCCGGCCCGGTGATGTTGTAGTGGCCCCGCATCGCCATGATCGTCCACTTGGTGTGGTCGTTCAAGTCGCGGGTCAGGCTGATGGCGATGTCCACGTTGTGGTTCCGGCCGTCGGAGTGGCAGAGGCCCATGCCGTAGAAGATGGTGCCGAACCGGGCCTTCTTCATGATATTGGCGACCTCGAGGATCTGCTCGCGCTTGATCCCGGCAACCTCGGCGGGGATCTCGTGGCCGCGGATGGCGGTGCGGAACGCGTTGAAGAGGTCGTAGTCGTGCCCCTGCTTCACCTGCAGGTAGATGTCCGCCACCTGGGCGGTGTCGGTGTGGCGGGGGTCGATGACGATGATCTTGCGGCTCTTGTGGCCCTTGCCGGTGAAGAAGCCGCGGGGGAAGATCGAGTAGCGGGACATGTGCCGCGGGTGGGCGTGGGCGGGGTTTGCGCCCCAGTAGACGATGACGTCCGCCCGGTTCTTCGTCTCGCCGAGGGTGCAGCTCGGGTAGCCGTTGTCGAATATGGCTAAAAATGAGCTCCCGTGGCAGATGGACGCGCAGTTGTCGAGCACGGCCCCCGCTCTCTCGGCGACCTTGGCCGCGGCGGCCATGCCCTCGCAGTTGGTCGACCCGAACCCGTAGATCAGGGGTTTCTTTGCGTTGTAGAGGACTTTCGCCGCGTAGTCGACCGCCTCATCGTAGGAGATATCCTTGTAGGTGCCGTCCGGCTGGCGGAGACGGGGCAGTTTGACCCTCTCGCCACCCGTTGCGTGGTGGAAGATCTGGTTGCCGATGGCACAGGCATTCTCCACCTCGAGGATCTTTTTTCCGTCGTCCGATACGGTCACGACAAGGTCGTCGCAGCAGACGCCGCAGTAGGGGCATCCGACATTCTCAATCTTCTTTGGCATTACTGATCACCTCTCCACATCCCGACGGCTCCCTGGACGAGTTCGAGCGCGCTCTTGCGCCTCTCCCCGTTCACCGACTCGACCGTCACGGGGAAACCGCTGTACTGCGGCTCCCCGGTCGCCTGGGTCCGGGGAGGTACCACCTGGTTTGCCCAGACACCCTGCGGGATGAATGCAAGGCCAGGGTAGAGCGACTGACGCCCTTTGACGGCCTTGACGACCACGCTTCCGCATTCACTCGTCACCCGTACCAGCTGGTTCGGAACCAGGCCGAGCGCCTTAACGTCGTCGTCGTGCATCTCGATGATCGAGCAGGCCTCGAAGTATTCCGGGGTCGTTTTGCCCTTTTCCATCGCAACGCCTTCTTCGATGGAGCGCTGAGTGATCATGTTCAGTGTAATCCTGTTCGCCATGGTTTTGCCTCGATGTAGTTGGAAAGACCGGTCTTCCGGGTTTTCGGGAGACCGGCCGCGTAGGATACGGTAACCCCGGCAACACCCGTCATCGGGTACTCCGTTCTGGGAGGGTCTACCGGGATTCTCTGTACCCGGCGAGCAGAGCCTTCCGGCATGGTGCGGCCCTGCTCACCCGAGGAAACGAAACATCCGGGCGGAGCACCGGGCGGATCGTTTTGTCATAACTTGTAATGTTTTGTATTTAACCATTCCGGATTTGTAAGCAACTAAAGATTACAGGCTTTACATCCTGGTTTTTTAAATGGATTGTTTTTTACCGGATGGGTTGATCCGCAATGCGTTGCAGAATGGCCGGATCACCGGCCGCCGCCGGTCGAGAGTGCGAGAGTCGCAGAATGGGGGGCATGGCGTGGCGGGTGAGGAGTATGCCCTTTTGCCCGGGGTAGACCTGATTGTAGATGTGCTATATACGGAAGTCCTTTTTACATCTTGCCGATGTCATGATCTTTTAACAAACGGCGGTCTGGGTATCTGGTTCTCCGGGAATCCTCCCCGGAGAGGGGTAGGATTATATATTTTTGTGCCCAACCGATATAATCAGGTACAGTTGAATCTTTTTCGGTGTGACAATTTTAATTATTGCTATTACTATTGTTCCACGTAATATTTAATATGTCCCTCCTGCCCGCCTCCTCTCCAGGGCGATAACGCCTTTTGGGCAGTGGGGAGAAACCCTTTTTAATGATCGGGTTCAACTATCTAACCAATTGAATCCCGATTTTAAAATATCCGATTCGAAATATATTTGATATTAATATTACTTTTTGCAAAAAAATCAGTCTTATTTCGCAAATTTTATTAATAGCTCTCCTTCTACTCTTATAGTCCCTTTTGGGACGTGCAGTAGCGGCCTTCTGGGATCTAGAACAGATGACTGTCTCGATCTCTTGCATGAACGGAACGTATTGAACAAGGGTAAAAGGATGAAATACTATGGCTAAATACACGGAAACAATCGATCTCTATTCTGATGACGGGAAGCTGCTCAAGAGCGGCGTCACCCTCGACAGAATCAGCCCGCTGGTTAACCCGGCCACAGGTAAGATCATCGACCTGACCAAGAGGACGATCAGCGTAAACCTCGGCGGCATCCAGGATGCGCTCAAGGTTGGCAAGCTTGGAAAGGGCAAGATCAAGGGAAGAGAACTCGACCTCCCCATCATGGAGAACAAGGACGCGATCGTCGCCAGGATCAAGGAGATGATCCAGGTCGAGGAGGGTGACGACACCGAGATCATGGAGTTCAACGGTGGAAAACTTCTGCTGGTCCAGGTCCCGACGAAGCGCCTGGTCAACGCGTCCACCTACGACGCCGCGATCACCTCGGTCGCAGCCGCGACCACCTTCTCGATCGTTGACCAGTTCAACATCGACGCCTTCAATGCATCCACCGTCAAGGCGGCCTGCTGGGGCAGCTACCCCCACACCCAGGACATGGAAGGTGCGCTTGTCACGTCGATCCTGACGATCCCCCAGAACAACGAGGGTATCGGCTACGCGCTCCGGAACATCCCCGTCAACCACACGGTCATGATGACCGGCAGGAACGCTCTGCAGGGTGCAGCACTCTCGTCCACCCTCGAGACCGCCGGTATCTTCGAGATGGGATCCGCCGTCGGGCCGTTCGAGCGCGCTCAGCTGCTCGCCTACGGCTACCAGGGCCTGAACGCGAACAACATGGTCTACGACCTCGTCAAGGCAAACGGCCAGACCGGAACCGTCGGTACCGTCGTCCAGAGCCTGGTCGAGCGCGCCATCGAGGACAAGGTCATCGTCCCCGGCAAGAAGGGCGGGTACTTCCAGTTCTACGACACGAAGGACCCCATGCTCTGGAACGCCTACGCAGCCGCAGGAACCATGGCAGCCACCATCGTCAACTGTGGTGCCGGACGGTTCGCCCAGGCGGTCTCCGCGACGCTCCTCTACTTCAACGACCTGCTTGAGCACGAGACCGGCCTCCCGAGCACCGACTACGGTCGTGTCATGGGTACCGCCGTCGGATTCTCGTTCTTCAGCCACTCGATCTACGGTGGTGGCGGCCCCGGTATCTTCAACGGCAACCACGTCGTGACCCGGCACGCAAACGGCGTGGCTATCCCGTGTGTGGTCGCCGCAGCGGCACTCGATGCCGGAACGCAGATGTTCTCGCCCGAGAGCACCTCCAAGCTCTTCGCCGACACCTACGGTAAGATCGACGTCTTCAACAAGCCGATCGACCAGATCGCAAACGGAGCCTGAGCGAGCAGAGATTCGAATGACGAACGCCGCATTTCCGCAGGTCCGGATTGTGCCCGTACGGATGCTCAAGCCCGCGACCGCAGAACGCCTGCTCAATATGCTTGCCGGCATCGCCGGTATCCGCCGGATGATGATCCACGGGCCCGGCCTGCCGAAGACAGTCCCGTACGGACCGGCACGGGGAAGCCCGAACCCACACTCCGACCGCAAAGCGATCCGCGTCGCCGACGCCGAGATTGCGCTGCGCGTCCAGGTGGGCATGGTCATCCTGGAGGTCGAGGACGCTTCCGCCATTGAGGAGATCCGCTCGCTCTGCGACGGCTTCTTTGTGGAGTTTCCCTACCTGCTCCAGGAAGGCAGGTTCATGAAGACCGCCCCGACGCTCGTGGACTACGCGAAGTATGGGCCGGACGCCGATACATCGCTCGTCGGTCTCACGGATCCCCGGAATGGGGAGAAACCGGTGATTATCCGGACGGAACAGTGACGCGAGGCGCATAAAATCCGGAAATATGGCTGAAAATCATTCAAGATAGGAAATGAATAAGATATCAATCACTTTGAGGTGAATGAAAAATGGCATACAAGCCCCAGTACGGTCCCGGGACATCGGTTGTCGCCGAGAACCGGCGCAAACAGATGAACCCCAACCAGAAGCTTGAGAAGGTTCGTTCCGTAACGGATGAGGACATTGTGCTGATCCTCGGCCACAGGGCTCCCGGATCGGCATACCCGACCGCCCACCCCCCGCTCGCCGAGCAGCAGGAGCCCAACTGCCCCATGCGCAAGCTCGTCAAGCCCACCGAGGGTGCGAAGGCAGGCGACCGTGTCCGCTACATCCAGTTTGCAGACTCGATGTTCAACGCTCCCTCGCAGCCCTACCAGCGGACCTACACCGAGATGTACCGCTTCCGCGGTATCGACCCCGGTACGCTCTCCGGTCGTCAGATCGTCGAGTGCCGCGAGCGTGACCTCGAGAAATACGCGAAGGATCTCATCGAGACCGAGATGTTCGACCCTGCCCTCGTCGGCATCCGCGGTGCGACCGTGCACGGCCACTCGCTCCGTCTCGCTGAGGACGGCATGATGTTCGACATGCTGCAGAGGAACGTCCTCGGTGAGGACGGCATCGTCAAGTACGTCAAGAACCAGATCGGCGAGCCCCTCGACCGTGCGGTTGCCGTTGGCAAGCCCATGGACCAGAAGTGGCTCAAGGCTCACACGACGATCTTCCACTCGCTCGTAGGGACTTCCTACCGCGATGACACCGAGTACGTCGAATATATCCAGCGCATCCACTCGCTGCGCACGAAATACGGCTTCATGCCGAAAGAGGAGTGATTACAATGGCAAAGATTGAGAGATCCCAGAAGCTGTTCCTGAAAGCCCTCAAGGAGAAGTTCCAGGGACAGGACGTCGAGTCTGAGACCGCCGAGTTCTACAAGTTCAACGGTGTCCGCCAGTCTCCCCGTAAGATGGAGTTCATGAAGGCAAGCCGTGCCGTCGAGATGGACCGCGGTGTCTCCATGTACGACCCCGAGCGCTGCCACCTTGGCGGTATCCCGATGGGCCAGCGCCAGCTGATGACCTACGAGGTCTCCGGCACCGGCGTCTTCGTCGAGGGTGACGACCTGCACTTCGTCAACAACTCTGCGATGCAGCAGATGTGGGACGATATCCGGAGAACCGTCATCGTCGGGATGGATCTTGCTCACCAGACCCTGCAGAAGCGTCTGGGCAAGGAAGTTACCCCCGAGACGATCAACGAGTACCTCCACATCTTGAACCATGCGATGCCCGGCGGCGCCGTCGTCCAGGAGCACATGGTCGAGACTCACCCCGGCCTCGTCGACGACTGTTACGTCAAGGTCTTCACCGGCGACCAGGAGCTCGCAGACGACATCGAGCCCCAGTTCCTGCTGAACATCGAGAAGCTCTTCCCCGCAAAGCAGGCCGAGGAACTCAAGGCCGAAGTCGGCAAGAGCATGTACCAGGCAATCCACATCCCGACCACGGTCTCCCGGACCTGCGACGGTGGAACGACCTCCCGGTGGTCTGCGATGCAGATCGGTATGTCCTTCATCGCTGCCTACCGCATGTGCGCCGGTGAAGCGGCCGTCGCCGACCTCTCCTACGCTGCGAAGCACGCAGGCGTCGTCAACATGGGATCCGTCCTGCCCGCCCGGCGTGCCCGTGGCCCGAACGAGCCCGGTGGCATCAAGTTCGGTCTCTTTGCCGATATTGTCCAGGCGAACCGGAAGTACCCGAACGACCCCGCGAAGGCCTCTCTCGAGGTCGTCGGCGCCGGAACCATGCTCTACGACCAGATCTGGCTCGGCTCCTACATGTCCGGCGGTGTCGGATTCACGCAGTACGCAACCGCGGCCTACACCGACAACATCCTCGACGAGTTCACCTACTACGGTATGGACTACGCCAAGGACAAGTACAAGGTCGACTGGAAGAACCCGAGCCCGAGCGACAAGGTCAAGCCGACCCAGGAGATCGTCAACGACCTTGCAACCGAGGTCACCCTCAACGCCATGGAGCAGTATGAGATGTTCCCGACCATGATGGAGGACCACTTCGGCGGTTCCCAGCGTGCCGGTGTCATCGCCGCTGCATCCGGTCTCACGACCTCTATCACGACCGGAAACTCGAACGCCGGTCTGAACGGCTGGTATCTCTCCATGCTCCTGCACAAGGACGGATGGTCGCGTCTCGGCTTCTTCGGCTACGACCTCCAGGACCAGTGCGGTTCCGCGAACTCCCTCTCCATGGTCTCCGACCGCGGTCTGATGGGCGAACTGCGTGGCCCGAACTACCCGAACTACGCGATGAACGTCGGCCACCAGGGCGAGTACGCCGCAATCGTCGCGGGGGCCCACTACGGCCGCAGCGACGCGTTCTGCTACAGCCCGCTCGTCAAGGTCTGCTTCGCCGACCCGAGCCTGAGGTTCGACTTCGCCGAGCCCCGCCGCGAGTTCGCGAAGGGTGCAATCCGCGAGTTCATGCCCGCCGGCGAGCGCTCGCTCATCATCCCGGCGCGGTAAATAACTCCATAACCCTTTTTATTTGCACGTCCTCATAATCCGCGATCGCAAGCATTCCTGCCGATCAGCTGGAGAAGGTGGAGCGAGTGGTCCTCACTCGCCCACGTATTATGAGGTTGAGTGTTCGTATCATGATGTATGCTGTTTTTATAGCGGAGCGTCGCATTTGCCGGGTTCCCCGTCCGTAAAGAACCCGTCTCGGTCGCCGGGAGGCGCGCGGGGGTTGGGATGGGGTGCGTGGTGGTGGGCGAAACCCCTGTTGCAAAGATGCCCTATACTCGGGGATGCCTGGAGATCCGGGCAAGTTTGAGAATCGGAGACTAAATCCCGAAAACAGATTTCTACAGCAACTGGGTATGCTGAATCCGTGGGAAAATGTCTCCTCCAGTGGACCGTGGGGGTATCACCATGCACTGCCCCCGCCCCTTGGGGGCGGGGGAGGAGGCCGGAGGCCGGGCGGGGTGGGGGTCAAAGGTAGAGCCTTACGGGGTAGAGACAGGGGAGGGGGGATGCCCCCTCCCCGTCAGCCCCACCCCCAATGGCGATATCCCCTTGGAAGCCGTTTTCGGGCTTTTACATAGCCTTGCAGATACGCTCGGAAGATGCTCAAAGATCTTAGACGTGATGGGCGGCCGGGCCTATGAGTGTTCTCGAATGCGCCCTCGAATTCCCTCAAGACGCAACTCTGACCGCTCCCGTCCCATATCCGGCACCCGCGCAAACCTCTCTCACCCCTGCACTTTCGCCCCGCGCCACCAAACCCCCTATATCGCCGGACTCCCAACACTCCCGTAAGAAACCGGGAGGAGATGTTCACGGAATGACAACCGGCAGCCGCATCGTCCTGCACGTGGATATGGACAGTTTCTTCGCCTCCATCGAAGTCCGCCGCGCCCCCTCTCTTGCCGGGAAGCCGGTGATCGTCGGCGCCGACCCGAAGGGGGGGGCGGGCCGCGGGGTCGTGAGCACCTGCTCGTATGAGGCCCGCCGCTACGGGGTGCACTCCGGCATGCCGATCTCCCGGGCGTTCGACCTCTGCCCGCATGGCGTCTACCTCCCGGTGGATCACCCGTTCTACGCCAGCGTCTCGGAAGAGATCATGACGATCCTCTCCCGGCACGCCGGGCGCATCGAGCAGGTGAGCATCGACGAGGCCTACCTCGACGTCAGCGATGCCGGGAGTTTCCCCGCGGCGGGAGCGCTTGCCGCCGCGATCAAGCGGGAGGTCCGGGAAGAGACCGGGCTCACCTGCTCGGTTGGGGTCGCTCCGGGCAAGGCGGTGGCGAAGATCGCCTCCGACTACAAAAAGCCCGATGGACTGACGATCGTCCGCCCGGACGAGGTCGCCGGGTTCCTTGCCCCCCTGCCGGTAGGGAGGATCCCCGGGATCGGAAAGAAGACCGGCGAGGACCTCCGGCAGATGGGCATCCAGACCGTCGGCGACCTTGCACGCCGCGACGTCCAGGAGGTCATCGCCCGTCTGGGGAGATCCGGCGTCCGGGTGCACCACCTCGCCCGGGGCATCGACGAAGGCGAGGTTCAGGGCCGGGAGGGATGCAAGTCCATCTCCCGGGAGACGACGTTTGAAGTGGATACCGCCGACCCGCCGCTCCTCGCGGGGACGCTCGGCGCGCTTGCGGACGACGTCGCGGAGACGCTTCGTGCCGATGGACTCCGGTGCCGCACCGTCACGGTCAAGGTCAGGTATCGCGGCTTTCAGACGCATACCCGGTCCCGGACGCTCCCGCGGTTCACCGCCGACCCCGCGGCGCTCCGGCAGGCCGCGTCCGGGCTGCTCGATCCGTTCCTCAACGGCGAGCCCATCCGCCTGATCGGGGTCAGGCTCTCGGCACTCGAGGGCGGGCGCACCCGGCAGGCGTCGATCGACGAGTTCCTCTCCTGAACCGCCCCGCGAAGCGAACGTTCTTTATCGGGGGTATGCATTACGCTCCGGCATGCCCGACTTCTGGACGGTGCTCCTCGCCGCCGTCCTCCTCCTCCTCTTCGCGGTGCCGGTCGCCTACGTCCCGATCCCCTACCGGGAAGAGAAGAAGAGGTGACGTTTTGCCGCAACTCCCATAGAGCCAATTTTTCTGTCCCGGCGCCAATACTTCTCTGTCCGTGCCGCACGCTCGCCGCCGTGTCGGTGCGCGTGGGCACCAGACTGGAAGAAGGAAATGACGACTACAACGACGGTGCGCTCGGTTCTTGCGTGCCTGTTTCTCACGGCGGTGCTCCTCTCCGCCGGCTGCACCGGCGAAGAGCAGCCTTCCGTGGGGCAGGCGGCCACGGAATTCCGGAGTGAGACCTTCGGTTACGACGATCGCGTGGAGTTCCGCTACATCCCGAACTCCGATGAACCGGGGATCTACAGCGCGACCTGTACGATCGAGAGGGACGTCTCGTGGGGCACCACGATCGAGACCCGGGAGAACGTGCGATACGAGGAGATCTCCCGTGCGAACCCCATCGAGATCGTCGTCCCGCGCGAGGATCCCCTGGACCGCGTAGCGCTTGAGATTGAGATCCGGAACGCCGGAGGCGACGTCCTGCACCGGAGCCGGACGGCCGTGGCCCCCGCGACGCCTGTCCCGACGCCGCCGTGATCCGCGGGATGGGTGGAAAACCACTTATCCCGTTCCACGACCCACCTTCTTCTGATCGTGAGCACCGAGATTCAACTCTGTCTGGATGCGTTTGATCGCTCAAATCCTCCTCTCTGCGGAGACGAGCCCGCCCGGAACGGGTTTCGCCGGCTCTGCTGCCGGTGCCCGTTTGCCATGAGGAGCAGGGGCATCATTTACTGCGAACGCTTCGAGACTCCCATCCGGGCGCGGGAGAAGTACGGCCTCCCGGGATGGAAAGAGATCCGCAACGCTGTGCTTGACCGCGACGGGCAGCAATGCTCCGTCTGCGGCGGAGAGCAGGATCTCCACATCCACCATCTCGACCGCGACCCCACGAACGACGATCTCTCAAATCTCGTCACCCTCTGCGGCATCTGCCATGCCCGGGTGCATACCGAGCTCCGCCGCGAGGGAGGGGCAGGAAGGGTGGCGCGGGTGCTTCCGGCAGCACGGCGTCGTTTGAGGTGACGCCCCCGGCAGGACTCCCCCGAAACCCGGCAGGTCTACCTGCCGGGTCCTGTTCCGGGGGTAACGATTATATTATATGCGCGCTACCAGTTGCCTGACCATGGGGGGAATGTCCGGCGTGAGCATTACTGAAAGACTCTTCGGCAGGAGCGAACCCGAAGGCCGGGAAGGCACCTGCACCGATTCCACAGTGAGCAGGAAAGCCGTCTCTCTTGCGCAGCAAGGGCGGTTTCCCGAGGCGATCGATTGTTTCGACCGGGTGCTCAAAGATGATCCGGCAAACGTGAAGATGTGGAACAACAAAGGGGTCTTTCTTGATCTCCTGGGGCGGGATCAGGATGCACTGGACTGCTGGGAGAAGGCGCTCTCGATCGACCCGGATTTTGCTCCCGCCTGGGTCTCCCGGGGGATGCTCTACCGGCGCCGCAACCGGCTCGAGGAGGCGCTCGCCTGCTACGACCGGGCGGTGGAGCTCAACCCGGACTCCCCGGTCGCCTGGTACAACCGGAGCGGCGTCTTCGTCGCGATGCACCGACTGGACGATGCGATCGCCTGCTACGAGCGCGTTCTCGGGATCGATCCCCACTTCGTGGCGGCCTGGACGGATCTCGGCTACGCCCACTTCCTCCAGCACCGGCACGAGGAGGCGATCGGCTGCTACGACCGTGCCATCGCCGACGATCCCGGGAGCGTCCGGGTCTGGAGCCTGAAGGGCGGCGCCCTGTACGCGCTCGGCGAATACCGCAAAGCGCTCGAATGCTTTGATAAGGTGCTCTCGATCGATCCGAAGTACTCCGCCGGGTGGAGCATGAAGTGCAGCGTCCTCTATCACCTCGGCATGTACCGGCACGCGCTCGCGTGCGCCGACAAGGCGCTCGAGATAAATCCCTCCTGCGAACTGACCGCACAGGTCAGAAAGATGCTCCTCTCTCTTATCCAGAAGTGGTGACGGGCTCATCCACCCCTCCCGGATTGTTTCGGAAGGTTGACCCCTCCGGCCGTCCAACCGCGAATAACTGCGCCGGACGTCGGGAACTCTTCCCCGGGGGAGACTCCGACCGTCTATTATCCGGCGACGCCAACAGGTGGATGTAATCCATGCCGGTCGATCAGATCCCTATAGGTACGTTCTCGCGGATCACGCACCTCTCGC
Organism: Methanoculleus horonobensis; assembly: GCF_001602375.1. NCBI lineage: Archaea > Methanobacteriati > Methanobacteriota > Methanomicrobia > Methanomicrobiales > Methanomicrobiaceae > Methanoculleus > Methanoculleus horonobensis. The sequence continues at coordinate 679,742 of NZ_BCNY01000015.1, forward strand.
AGAAAGCGCTCCGCCTCTATGACGAGCGGGGACTCCTCGTCCCCGCGGCAAGAGACATCTGCACGGGATACCGCTACTACACTTACGCCCAGGTCGAGCGGGGCGTCCGCATCCAGCACCTGCTCTGGCTCGGGTTCGACCTCACCGAGGTCGAAGCCGTGCTCGATGCGCGGGAACGTGGCGATGCCGGAACGATCCGGGTCCACTTTGAACGGCGTCTCGCGGCGACCGAGCGGGAGATCGGGCGGCTGCATGCGATTGCAGAGGTCCTGCGGACGCAGAACCCGCTGAACGGAGGATTCAGTATGTCGATCACCGAACCAGTTATCAAAGATATCCCTGCCACGCGGGCGCTTTCCCTCCGCGAACGGGGTGTTTACCAGGAGGCGATCCCGAGAATGATCGGGGAACTCTGCGCTTATGTCTACCCTGCTGACGGGCGGCAGCCCGCTGCAAGGATTGCCGGGCCGATCATGTTCATCTGCCATGACGAGGAGTACCGGGAGACAGACGCAGATATCGAGGTCGCGCTCCCGATCGTCGGGTCCGTCAACCTCGACGGAACCGCCGTCGAGATCCTGACCCTTCCGGGCGGCCGGTTCGCCTCGGTGCTCTACACGGGCCCCTATCCCGGGGTCGCGAAGGCCTACGAGCGGCTCTTTTCCTACATGGGCGAGTATGGCCTTGCACCGGCCGGCCCCTCGCGGGAACTCTACCTCAACGACCCCGCCGAGGTGCCGGAGGAGGAGCTCCTGACCGAGGTCCAGTTCCCGATGGAAGACCTTCCCCCGTCCCCCTGAAGGGGAGCGGTCACTCTCCTGCGACCTCGAAGACGTGGCGGCCCCATCCGGGGATGTCGAGAAAGAGCCCGGGAGAGAGGAGCCCCTCGCCGTCCCGGTCGTACGCCGCCTGTCCGATGAGATCGCGGAGCCGGATGGTCTTCCCCGTGAGATCGCCCCAGGGGAGCGGGACGTAACACTGGCCCCGGTCGGGAGCATAGTTGACGGCGACGATGTAGCGCTCTCCCTCGCGCTCCCAGGCGAAGGCGATATATCCCTTGTGGGAGGGGTTCCCTTCCCATGCGGGGGTGCAGTCGAGAAGCCGCCACTCGCCGTCCCGGAACGCCGGCAGGCGCAGGCAGGCAACGAGCTGCTGGTAGAACTCTTCTATGGCCGGGTCGACCGGCTCTTCGGGCTCCCGGCAGAGGTGGACAGGGGTCTTTCTCCGCCGCCCGGCAAACTGCCCCCGGTGAAAGAATCGGAGACCCGGGCAGAGGAAGGCGAGAACGGCGGCGGCCCGGTGCCGTTCCGGCGGAAAGACCGCTGCCGCCCGGTCTTCGTCGTGGTTCTCGAGGAACCGGACGGAGTTATTCTGGTATTCAAGATCCGCCCAAAAATGCTCCCGCACCGGTCGTGCCGTTCCGTTCCTGAGCCGGTCGTAGAGGCGTTTGTCGTAGGTGTAGTCGAACCCCTGCTCTTGCAGCGTCCACTCGAGGTCCCAGTAGACCTCCGCCATGAAGAGAAACGCCGGGTGCTCCTCCTTGACCGCACCTATCGCTCCCGGCCAGAACGGCTCCATCTCCCGCCCCCAGGTCTGCTGGAAGACCTCCGGGAGGACGAGCATCGCCATATCGCACCGGAGGCCGTCGCACTGCCCCGCGATATTCTGCGCTTCAGCGGCCATCGCCTCCGCGAGGGCCGGGTTGGCGTAATCGAGCTGCAGGGTGTCGGGCCAGCCGCCGGAGTAGGGGTCCCGGCCGTGGGCGAGGTTCCCGTCGGTGTCGCGGATGTAGTAGTCCGGGTGCTCCTGCACCCAGGGGTGATCGGGGGCGGTGTGGTTCGGAACGAAGTCGAGCATGAGGCGGAGTCCCTCTCCGTGCAGGCGTTCGCGGAACCGGGGGAGTGCCTCCGGCTCCCCGAGGTCGGGGTGGAGCGAATAGCCGGTGACGGCAAAGGGGGAGCCGCAGATATCCTCTTCCCTGAGATCGGGAAGCAGGCCCCGGTACCCGGCGAGCCACTGCTCGTTCGAGCGGGAGACCCGGCGCCCGGCCTCCCCGGTCTTCCAGGCTCCCATGAGGTAGACCCACGAGAAGCCGCATTCGGCGAGCCTCGCGAGCCATGAGTCGGGGATCTCGTCGAGCGTGGGGCGGCGCCCGCTCTCCCTCGCGAGGCGGCGGAGCAGGATGCGGGCGTTGGCCTCGTAGAGGGAGGGGTAGCGGGGGGTGTGGGTGTTCATGGTACTCTCCCGGATCTCGGGGTGGATAGAGGTATCCCTTACCAGATAGCGGAATGGAGTTCGTCGTCACGCAAAAAACCCCGGAACGACCGGGTGCCCTGCACCGCACCGATGACCAGCGGTTTCGTCGCCCTCATGAAGGCCGCGAGCGGTGCATGCATCCGGGCGTCGAGGCAGCGGTAGACGAAGTTCCGGAGCGCCGTCTCCGCCCGCAGTTCGGGGATGAGGCGCCGGCGGAGGAGGGCGGTGTAGGTCGCGGCGAGCGGTGCTCCGGCGGTCAGGTGGCGGTCGACGGCGTGGGCGGCGAGCTCCGCCGTCCGGTGGGCGTAGAAGATCCCCTCCCCGAGGAGCGGGCCCGTAAACCCGGCCGCGTCGCCGACGAGAACCGTCCCCTCGTGGGCCGGGGAAGGGATGTAGTTCCCGAGCGGCAGGAAGCATCCTATCGGTTTCCGGTCGGCGAACGCGGAGAACCCGACGGTCTTCTGGAACGTTTCGAACTTATCGCGGAGGTTGCCGCCGTTTGTCGATAGCAGCCCCCCGATCCCCACGACGATCGCCTCCCTGTTCGGGAAGACCCACCCGTAGCCCCACCGGCAGGCGGCAAGGATCAGGTGGGGCGTCGCGAGGTCGTCATCCAGGCGGATCGCCCCCCCCTCGTCTGCGCGCGCCTCCGCCTCCCTCCGGGGGATCGCGAGTTCCAGCGTCCACCCGAGGTTGCTCTGCCAGCGCTCTCTGTCGACGACGCCCTCCGGGAGGGTGCGTCTGACCCGGCTGTGGACTCCGTCCGCCCCGACGATCACCCGGGCGGAGTACCGGTCGCCGTCCGATGTCGTGACGGTTCGATGGGCGTGGTCGATCGCGGTCACTTCCGCGCCGGTCTGGACTTCCGCCCCTGCCTCTGCCGCCATCGCTGCGAGATAGGCGTCGTAGCGTTCCCGGCTGGTGAAGTAGACCGGCTCGTCGAGGTCTTCAACGAAGATGCGGCGGCTGCCGATATAGAGCGCGTACCCCGTCCCGGTGAAGTCGATCAGCCCTTCCTGCCGGAGGGCCGGAACCGGGAGGGAAAAGACCCGGTCGAGAAACCGGACGGTCTTCTGGCTGAGGCAGCCCCCACAGACCTTGTTCCGTGGATACGCCCACCGCTCGAGGAGCGCCACGCTGTGCCCGGCCTCCGCGAGCAGGCAGGCGGCGGTGCTCCCGGCGGGCCCGCCGCCGACGACGACCGCATCGTATTCGGGCCGACTCTCCATCTCGTCTCTCCTCGCGACGGTAGAGTCCGGCACAGACCATATCTCTTTCCCCCGTGAGAGGAAGGCCGCTCCCGGACACTTTCACCCTCCGCGGAGCAGGCTCTTGTATTCGCGGGCCGATGCTTCCGGTATGTCCGTCGCGGAGCAGAAACTCACCTACCTCACCGCCGCCGGGCGGTTCGACATCTGCAGCCCGGGCGAGTGCCTCCAACTCCTCCCGGTCGCGGTCGAGGCCCGAAAGGTCTCTCAAGCGCCGGAGATCCTGCCTGTTCCGCTCAATACCCTTCGTACCTCTCAGGAAGCCCTCGGTGGTCTCGAGGATCCGGATGCGCGACCCGTGATCGCTCCCTACATCTCCTACAACCGCCGAACGGGCGGGTGCGGGCGGATGCTCAAGATGCTCCTCAACGGCACCTGCTCTTACGACTGCGCCTACTGCCCCGTCCGTACCCGGCGGGAGCCGGTGAGTTTCTCCCCGACGGAGTTCGCCGATACCTTCCTCCGCCTCTGGCGTGACGGGCTCGTCGAAGGACTCTTCCTCAGTTCCGGCATCCCCCGGGACGTCGATTACGTGATGCACGACCTCGTGGAGACGGGGGAGATCCTGCGCCGCCGGGGCTACGGCGGCTACCTTCACCTGAAGATCCTTCCCGGTGCAACCCGGGCGGATATCCACGACGCCGCCCGCGTGGCCGACCGGATCAGCATCAACCTGGAGACGACGTCGCCCGACCGCCTCGGTGGCATCGCCGGGGTGAAGGACTACCGGCAGGACATCCTGAAGCGCCAGTCGTGGGTGGCGGAAGAGAAGCCCGGCGGCCACACCACACAGTTCGTCGTCGGGGCTGCGGACGAGACCGACGCGGAGATCCTCTCCTCCCTTGCCGACCAGTACCGGCGGATCCGGCCTTCACGGGTCTACTTCTCGGCGTTCCACTCCCTCCCCGGGACTCCCCTCGCGTCGCACCCCGACACCCCGGCATGGCGGGCGCGGCGGTGGTACCAGGCCGACTACCTGCTCCGAGACTACGGCATCACGGCCGACGAACTCCGGACTGCTCTCGACGAGGAGGGGTTCTTCGCGAACCGCGACCCGAAAGCGGTTCTTGCGGCCGGGAGCGCACCGGTGAACGTCAACCTCGCCCCGCGCCGCGACCTCCTCCGCGTCCCCGGTATCGGGCCGAAGGCCGCGGACCGGATCCTCAGCCTGCGGAGGGTGCGGCCGTTTGCCGGCCCGGCCGACCTTGCGCGTGCCGGTATCCGGGGGAGGGCCGCCGGGCGCCATCTCGTATTCAGCGAGCGGGAGACCATCCAGACGAAACTCTTCACGTAACTGTCGTTCCTTCCGAAAAAAAGGGTTATCTGACCTTTCCGAACTCCGTGCTCACGTCTGCGGCCGAGCGGTAATCTCTCTCCTCGAACCGTTCGAGTGCCGCGATCACGGTCTCCGGCGCATCGTTCTTCCGGGCGTGGGTGATGAGATCCTGCCTGCCCGCCGGATAGTCCATGCCCTTGAGGTAGACCTGCAGGTCGGCGGCCGAGAGGTGGGTGAGAGACGGTGCCTGCGTCCTGGTTTCGCGAACCTCCCCGGCCGGCGTCTCGATTCCGGTCGGCTGCCGGGTTCGGGCCTCGCCGCCGAACTCCGCGCTGACGTCGGCAGCCGACCGGTAGGTTCGGTCGGGGAACCCTTCGAGCGTCGTGAGCACGCTCTGCGGCGCGTCATGCTGCCGGGCGTGGGTTACGAGATCCTGTCTCCCTGCCGGGTAGTTCATGCCTGCAAGGTAGGTCTGCAGCCCGGCGGCCGAGAGACGCCCGGTAGCGGGTTTCGTCGTCGTGGGCCGTTCGACTTCCCGGGGCGCAGTCTCGGTAACAGGCATCGCCGTCGCGACCCTGCCCTCTTCCACATCCTCGGCTTTCATCATGGAATCGAGCGTCGGCGCATGCGCCTCCGTCACCGGCCGGGTCTCCACCTCCTCGACGACGGTCTCCCGGGACGGGGGCCCCGTTACGGGCACCGTCGTCCGGGTTCGGCTCTCTTCCACCTCTTCGGCTCGAATCGGCATCTCCTCCCGGGGTGCCCGCTCCCGCACCTCCACCCGCTCCGTCGTGACGACCTCGCGGGGCGGCGGCTCCGTCCGTGTCACGGCCCGGGCTTCCTCCTGGCTCGGGGGGCCCACGGGGCGTCTCGACTCGATCAGACTCCAGTTCGCTTCTCTCGGCCAATCCCCCTCCGAGAACCCTGGTTCGTTGTCGAGCCGGTACTTGCTGATGTTCACCACGAAGACATCGTCCCCCGGCCGGTAGACCATGGCCTCGATGGGGATCGCGAAATGCTTCGCTCCCAGGCCGAACATGCCGCCGGTCCTGAGCACCGCATACGCCACCCTCCCCGTCGGTAGACCTACCCGCAGGCTCGAGATCTCGCCGAGGTCATAGCCCTCCGGGTTCTTCACCCGTTTCCCCACGACATCATCGGATGAGAAGAACTCCTGCCCCTCCGTCCTCCGCACCTGCTGCTCCAGAATCGTTTCAGCCATTGCAACCACCATACCCTGTTCGAAGGCGATCTTCACCCTCGCGCAGAGCGGGCGATGCGTGTTGCGACTATTTAACAGTTCCCCGGTTCCGGGACGGGGCTACCGACGAAGAGTTCTCCGCCATAGAATGGGCGTGCCGGGGAGGTTGGGAGGGGTGTTTCCCGGCTGCCCCCCATAGCGGCGGTTCCTCCCCGTCACCTGATCTTTCCGAACTCCGAGCTCACGTCGGCGGCCGACTGGTATGTCCGGTCGGAGAATCCTTCGATCACCGAGATAACGTCATCCGGGGCATTGTTCTGCCGGGCCCGGGAGACGATCTCCTGCTTGCCTGCCGGGTAGTCCATGCCCTTGAGGTAAACCTGCAGGTCTGCGGCGGAGAGACGGGTGAGGGACGGTGCTGTCCTCCGTGTCGTGGGGGCCTCCTCGACGTGGGTTTCAGGCCGGACCACCTCTTCTCTCCGGACCTCCTCCGTGGTGACCCCGGGCTCCCGCCGTGTCTCCATCACGGACGACTGCTCCCCGCGGACCTCTCTCCCGAACTCCGTGCTGACATCGGCGGCCGACTGGTATCTTCGGTCAGAGAAGCCCTCTATCGCCGAGATAACATCCTCTGGGGCATTGTTCTTCCGGGCCTGGGCGGCGACCTCCTGCTTGCCTGCCGGGTAGTCCATGCCCTTGAGATAGACCTGCAGGTCGGCCGCAGAGAGACGGGTACGGGGTGGTACCGTTCTGGTCGTGGGTGCCTCTTCGCGGACTTCCTCCACGGTAGTCTCGCGAACCTCCTCCATCCTGGTCTCGCGGACCCGCCCGGCAGGCACCTCGATTCCGGTCGGCTGCCGGGTTCGGGCCTCGCCGCCGAACTCCGCGCTGACGTCGGCAGCCGACCGGTAGGTTCGGTCGGGGAACTCTTCGAGCGTCGTGAGCACGCTCTGCGGGGCTTCATGCTGCCGGGCGTGGGTCACGAGATCCTGTCTTCCCGCCGGGTAGTTCATGCCTGCAAGGTAGGTCTGCAGCCCGGCGGCCGAGAGGCGCCCGGCAGAAGGCCCGGGGGTCATACGCGATCGTTCGAGTCCCGTTGTCGGCCGGGCCGCCGGCGGCCCCTCCATCGCGGCCGCCGGCTCTCTCCTGACTTCCTCGACGACGGTCTCCCGGGGCGGCGTCTCGACTATCCGCTCCCTCCTGACCTCCCTGACGCCGGACTCCCGGGCTGGCGGGGCCTCCGTCATCACCGGCCGCTCCTCGACAGGCTGTGTCGTCGGGTGCTCTCCCCAGCCGCGTGCGACCGTCTGGACCGGCGGAGGCGTCGGAACGACCCTCTCCCTGCTCGGGGGCGCGGTCTCGGCCGGTGCCGTCGCGCCTTTCACTGCTGCCCCTGTCACCGCTGCGCCCGTCATCGCTGTGCCGGTGGCCGCTGCTGCAGCCGTGCCCACCCCCCGTGACGGCGGAACCTCCCTCTCCGTTACCGGGGCCGTGGGTTCCGCTGCCGCACGTGCCGGGGGCGGTGTCCTGACCAGGCTCCAGTCCGCTTCACGCGGCATCCTGTCCCGGGAAAACCCGGAAGAACTGTCCAGCGTCCTCTTGTCTGCGTCCACGATAGCACTCCTCTCCCCGGGGCGGGTACGAACCGCCTCCCAGGGGATGGCGAAATGCTTCTCCCCGAATCCGAGGATCCCGCCGTAGGAGAGCACCGCATACGTGACACAGCCGCTGTCGCGGTCTATCGCGACATCGCTGATGTCGCCGAGGCTCTCTCCTTCCGGGTTTCGCACCTTGATGTCCCGGATGTCGTGGGCACGCATCAGGTTCACCGTCTCTTCCCGTGCCGGCCGGGTCTCCAGCACTGATCCCATCTGTTGTTCTGCCATCGTCTCTCCCTCCAACTCGTTTTTCTCGAAGAGGTTACCCCCTCAAGGCGGGGGAGTAGATGTTCGAGGATACTTAAGGGTTTCCGGCCCTGGCAAACCGGCCGGTGCCCGTAGGTAAAAAGAAGAAAGGGTGGGATCCCGGCCCGGATCTTACGGTCGGGCGTAGCGGAGGATGAGTTCGGTCGCCGCCCTGATATCCCGCCCCTGCTTCCTTGCCTCGGCGAGGTAAGTGTTGTAGACCTCGTCGGTCACGAGCCGCAGTTGCGGGCGGAAGAGATCGGCGTGCATCATCAGGTCGAAGCACCGCGCCTCGCTCTCGGTCAGGCTGAGCGCCCGGTACTCCCCGGTATGCGGCACGAACGCCGGGTTTCTGTCGCGGGGCGTCCTGACCGCGAGGTCGGCGAGCGGTGTCGCCGGGATGGGCTCGGCGCTGCTCACGAAGACGTCGTCGAGGGAGAGTGCGGCGATGAGATCCTTCGTCGCCTCGTAGTCCCGCTCCGTCTCCCCGGGGTAGCCGACGATGAAACTCCCCGCAACGCGAAGGCCGTGCTCCCGGCACCGTTCCACCGCCTCCCCGACCTGCCGGACGGTCGCGCCCTTGCCCATCATCCGGAGCACCCGGTCGCTCCCCGACTCGATCCCGAAGAAGACCCACCCGATGGTGTACTGCCGGACGGCGTCCAGGATCTCGTCGGTGATGCAGTCGACGCGGATGTCGGGAGAGGAGACGTTCTTCTGCCCCATCACCTCCGCCATCGAACGGAGGAGGCCGATGAAGGCTTCCGGGTTCATCTCCCCACCGGTGGAGCCGTAGAGCGATCCTGTCCCCCCGGAGACCGAGAGCCTCGTCGCACCGTGCGCGGAAAAAGCCTTCACCTCCTCGACGATGCGATCAAGCGGCCGGCTCCGGATCGCCCTCCCGAAGAACCGGGGCACCTGACAGAAGGTGCATCCCCCGATGCACCCCCGGTGGGTCTCGATGTAGGCGCTCGCCCCCCTGACGCTCTGGCTCCCGATGTCGTCCGGGATCAGGGGGAGCGGACGATCCATCGACGCCGGAGGGGCAGGGGGCATCACGACCGGCCGGCCGGCGTCGAGGAACGCGATCCCCGAAAGATCGGGCGAGACCCCCTCCTCGACGAGCCGAACCACCGTCTCCTCGCCCTCGCCGACGACCACCGCGTCGGGGGCGAGCTCCCCGAGCACCATCTCCGGTGCGGCCGAGACCGGCCCCCCGACGTAGACCACCCCTCCGCGCTCGCGGTGCGCCCGGACCAGGTCGCGGATCGCGGGGTCGAGGAGGTGCTGGGTCGAGAAGAGGCTCATGAGCAGGATCGAATCGCCCGGGGCGGCGGGCGTCCGGGTGAGGGTGACCCGGTGTCCCGCGTCGCGGAGGACACCGCCGATCAGCATGGCGCCGTAGGTGTAGATGCCGGGAGAGAGGATCGTGATCTCCATGATACAGTATCGCCGGAACAGTATACAAAAGGTGGGGATCTGCCGGTCAGAGCGGCACGGGCTGCCTGAACCGCCGGGCCTCGGCGACGGTATGGGCGCCCCGGTCCGATGCGGCGATCAACCGTGCCTGGAGTCGCATGATGTCGGCGATGACGGGTTGCGGGCGCTTCTCCAGAGTCTCCGCGACAACGGCGCGGGCCTCCCGGAACCTTCCCGCCCGGCGGAGCAGATCGGCGAGGACGGCCTCGTCCGCCCCCTCCAGGACGGCCAGCCGCTCCCCCTTCTCCCACCCGCGCCGCAGGAGATCGGCGGCACGTTTCCGGCAGATCCGGGCGGGCACATCCGCCCCCTCGTCGTCGCAGACCCAGGCGGCATGGAGGGACGCCCACGCAGCCTGGGCCAAAAGACCGAGATCTTCCTGGATGATCGACCAGCAGAGGAAGGTGTTTGCAATTCCAGGGAACTTCCGGGCGTCGAGCTGCCAGCGGTAGCGCGGGAGTTTCACCACGTCGGCCGCTCCTTCCGGTGCCTTGCCCGGGTCGGGCGCGCAGTAGCCGCAGGACGGACACCGTTTCACCCATGCATAGATGGTCGATCGCAGGGGTTCGGCGGGGCGGGTGTCGAGGTCGCGCGACCCGACGCTGCCCGCGGCCTCGGGGATGGTGAACCGGCAGGCCTCGCCGCAGACTGCGCAGGTGGTATTGAGGTGACGGAGGTGGATCATCGATGGGCTGAATGACCTATCCGCCGATATATAGTTTGCCCACGATGGAATGCGGCGAGATGACGGCTATGCTGGAACCCCTTCCCCGACCCGGCGGGCGTAAGCCGTTACCGCCCACCCGAGGAGGGCCGTTACGCCCGCGACCAGAAGAAGGATCAGCCAGTGGACGGGGCCGGCGGTGTCCACAGCGAGCCTGACCATGAGGTTCAAGGGGTTGTAGGGGACGGCCATGACGAGGAGGAAGACCACGACGAGCGCGGTCGAGAAGATGAACTGGGCGCTCGTCCGTTCGCGGTAGTGGAGCGCCACGAGAGCCCCGAGCAGGATGAGGAAGAGCCCGCCCACCGAGGCGTGGAGGAGGATCGCGGCGGCGTTATCGACCGCGATGCCGTTGAACCCGAGGAGGAGGAGCCAGGCTCCGGCCTGAACCGGAACCAGAACCTCGCAGGCGGCAACCTTCCCCCAGACCATCTCCGCGAACGTGACCGGCGTCGACATCAGCGTCTCGAGCGTCTGGCGCTGATACTCCTCGGTGATGAGGTCGATGATCAGGGCGGCCGAGACGATCGCCGGGAGGAGGACGAGCAGCGGAATGAGGAGGCCGTAGACGAACTCGAAGAAGTTCTCGCCGCCCCCGGACTCGGGGAAGTTCAGCGAGACCGGGAAGGCGGTCATCCGGTCGGCCCTGACCTCCCGCAGTTCCTTCTCGTAGCCCTGGAGCACCTCTTTCACCTTGACGTTGATGACGCTCGACTGCAGGTCGTTCTGGATGAGGTAGAGCGTGACCATGACCGCCCCATCTGCGTCGGGCGGGGTGTCCGGGACGTAGACCACCGCCGAGACCTGCCGTTCGCGGAGCGCCGCAAGCGCCTGGCCGAGATCCATCCGGTGGAGGATGAGGTCGTCTCTCTTCTCGAACTCGTCGATGAGCGGTGAGTCCGCCCCTGCGTAGCCGACGCCGTAGGCAATCGTCGAGTAGCCCTCGATCGCCTCCGGGTCGTACATGGCGGTGAGCCCCACCATCAGAAACGACGAGAACATCGCGATAAATACCTGCAGGAGGATCGCAAAGACGATCGTCTTCTCCGACGAGAGCCCCAGGAGTTCCTTCTTCGCGACGATGCCGACATGACGCGCGTTCACAGGAGCGCCCCCATGAGGAAGTGAAGGTTATAGAGGCTGTGCACCACGCTCGCCGCGATGAGCCCCGGCCCGTAACCCTGCCGTCCCCAGAGCAGGAGGAAACCGCCGGTGATGAGCACCCCCGTGATGTGGAGGAGGAGCGGCATCCAGAGTACCTGGAGGGAGAGGAAGAGGACGCTCCCGAAGATCGACTCGGTGATCTGGGCGAGCGTGGCGAAGAGGAGGAGTTTTTCACCGGCAAGGAACCCGAACCCGATCGCGACCGCCGCGAGGAGCAGGTTCCTCGACGTCAGGAACCCGGGCCGCTCCCGTGCCACCGCATACAGCCCGATCGACTTCGCGAACTCCTCGATGAACGCCGCAGAGACCGTCAGGAGGACGAGGGAGAGCGGCATCGGGATGTTGAAGAAGAGGACGAGCGTCAGCATCTGGGCCATGAAGACGAACGGTATCGTGAAGCCGGCGAGCAGGAAGAGCGAGAGGTGCGGGTGATCGCGGCTTATCCCGGCCGAGACGAAGTCAGCGAGCCTTGATGCGAGCGGTTTCTGTGAGAAGAGCCGCTCCTCGCGGAAGTTCGTGATGCCGACGTAGAAGAGGATGATGCTCGTTGCAAAGAAGAGGACGGTCGAGTAGACATACTCCATGGCGGTGAACCCGTCGCCCTGGATATCGAGGACGACCAGGGTGAGGGGCGAGATGATGCTGATGACGTGGGTGTTCGCAAAGACCGTCGGGAAGAAGAGGTACGACGTGGCGAGGGTCGAGAAGAAGATCGAGACGAACGAGAGTTCCTTGAAACTCCGCGAGGCCATCCCGATGATCAGGGCGTTTGCGAGGAAGAAGAGGATGACCGGGACGAGCGGGAGGAGGATGGTCATCGGCGCCCCGGCAAAGAGGGTGATCGCGGCGGCGATGAGGATCATGATCGTGAAGTAGGGGAGCGCTTTGCCGACGACGATCGCGGCCGGCCGGATGGGGGTGGAGAGGAGGGCTTCCCCGGCCCGTCCCACCCGCTCGTTCATCACGCTCATCATGAAGAACTGCGAGGTGAAGTAGAGCGGGAAGATGAAGACGAAGACCAGGATGATTGCGTCGAAGGGAAGCGGTGCCGAGAGCTCCGAGGGCGTCCTGAACTGCTCCATGGGCGAATCGCCCGAGACGACGCCGGTGTAGCGTTCGAGAGGGTGATTGCTCCCCGTATCCGCAAGGTGCTCGCGGAGGGTCTCTTCGGAGACGGGCATTGCCGATGCCGGCGGCGTCACCGCCTCGACCGGGCCCGAAGGTACCGGCGGTCTTCCGGCATTCGCCGGGGCGCCGACCTGCTGCCCGCTCTGGGTCGCCAGGAAGTCGATCTCGCTCTTCACGTACTGAAGATCGATCCAGAGCGGGTAGGCGGCGAAGAGGTCGGGTTCTCCTGCGGCCACGTAGGAGACGTAGCCCTCGTAGCCGCGTTCGAGCGTCTTTAAGGCCGCCCGCCCTTTCTCCGTGTCGGCGGCGTAGACCTCGCCCTGCAGGATGATAATGTCGTACGCGAACCGGTTCTCCCAGAGGGATGCCCCGCTATCGAGGTAGGCAGTAAAACGGCTGTCGGGAGCGACGATCCGGGCGATCTCGGGGTCGTCGATGCCGATGCGGTACATGCCGTCCTGCATATGGACGCCGCTCTGGGCGGCAAATGCCGTTACCAGCATCAGGAGAACGAGAAGCCCCGCCGCAAGCGGGAGGATGCTTCTCCCCATCGTGGTCATCGACCGGTTCATCTCCCAGACGGCGATCGTCCGGATAGAGGAGGCAAGACTCATGGTAATCCCAGGCGGCGCTAGAGAACCATATTTCTGTGCAGCAACCTATTAGTAGCCATCGGCAACATAAGGGGTACCGGATGATCACGGCCCGCTCTCTCGTCAAGCATTACGGCGACTTTCCGGCTCTCGACGACGTCACGTTCGACCTCGACGACGCACGGATACTCGGGGTTATCGGGCATAACGGCGCCGGGAAGACGACGCTCCTGAAGATCATGGCCGGCCTTATCTCACCGACGGCAGGAAGCCTCGCCGTCGACGGGGTTGATGTTGTCAGAAGGCCGCTCGACCTGAAACAGAACCTGGGGTACCTCCCCGAAGAGTCGCGGCTCTACGAGACGATGACCACGGACGCGTACCTCGCGTTCTTCGGCGAGATCTACGGCCTCTCGAAGCCGGCCATCCGCGAGCGGCGCGAGGAACTCCTCGATTCGCTCGCGCTCGATGCGGACAACAAGAAGATCGGGGAACTCTCGAAGGGGATGAAGCGGAAGGTCGCGATAGCGCGATCGCTGATGCACGACCCGGGGCTGCTCATCTACGACGAGCCCACCTCCGGCCTCGACCCCATGACCTCGCGGTCGGTGCTCGACTACGTCAAGGATCTCCGCGACCGGGGCAAGACGGTGATCTTCTCCGCCCACAACCTCTTCCAGGTGGAGGAGGCCTGCGACCTCGTCCTTATCCTGCGCCGGGGGAAGGTGGTGGCGAAAGGCACCATGCCCGAACTCCGGGAGACCTTTGGTTCGCTCACCTACCAGGTCTTCTTCCGGGTGCCCGATCCGGCGGCGTTCGCGACGTCGGTCGGCTATGCCGCTTCCGACGGGCGGTACCTTGCCGAGGCGCGTTCCGTCGAGGAGTTGAACCGGACGACCGCGGCGCTTGCGGCTGACGGCGCGACGATCGAGCGGATCGAGTCGCACTACCCGACACTCGAAGAGATGCTCTTGAAGATTGGGCGGTAAGAGCAGGGTATCTCTCCCCCTCTCGGGGAATCGCGACCCCCCTCGAACGCTGCGAAATACCAAGAATCCGCTCTTTTCCGACCTTGCTGCCTTACCTGCGGGAGGAGGTGTGGAAAGGGGAGTCTCCAGTTTTCTCCTCCCCATGCAACGCTCTTGCGGGTTTTCCGCCGGGACAGATTTTATATAGCAGCGGCATATATGTGCCTTCACAACCCCGTTCCCGTTACAGCAACCGGCCTCCCGTGAGAAAACCCGGCGTGGGTGGAGGGTGGCGGGGGTTGGCCGTGTGGCCGGGCGTCCCGTCCGCAATGGAGAGCCCGCTCTGCGGTGGATATTCGCACGAACCGAACAGTCGCAACCTGAAGTGACAAAGAATCGATCTCGGGTGCAAAGGATGAAGAAAATCGGGTGTTCGACGGGCCTGAAGGGATTTGAACCCTTGGCCTACGGATTAAGAGTCCGTCGCTCTGCCGAACTAAGCTACAGGCCCATGCGTCTGACCTAACAGTGTTGCATGGGAAACAGTATAAACTTTATGGAATCTTCCAGAAAATCGCCGAAATGGAATCCCTTAATACCATGAGAAGTTACACCATTGTACGCATGCCTGAGGCGGTCCAGAACGTTTCGAAGGAACGTATCAAATACATCATTCTTGGCTGCGGAAGCACCGGCTATAACGTCGCCGAGGAGCTCGAGCAGGAGAACGAAGATCTCATCATCGTCGATAAGGATCAGAAGCGGGTAGAAGATCTCCGCGATCAGAAGTACGAAGCGCTCGTTCGCGACCTCCGTGACCCGAACTTCATGGAAGGGCTGCCCGTGCCGGAGGTCGCGTTCATCCTCGCGAACGACCGGGAGGCCAACCTGACCGCGCTCCAGACCGTCAAGAACCGGTACCCGGCGACCTATGTCATCGCACGCGCCACCGACCCGGTCAGCGTCGACCTCCTCCAGCAGGAAGGCGCCGATATCGTCCTCTACCCGCAGGAAGTGGTTGCGAGAACCGCCATCCACCACATCCGGAAACTTCAATCATCGAGGCTCGCTCTGCGGCTCTACGATATGCTCGCCTCCTGGGAGGGGATGCTCTGCATCGTCACCCACCTGAATCCCGACCCCGACTCGATATCGAGCGCCATGGCACTCTCGATGATCGCGCGGCACGCGAGCCGCAACAAGCTCAACTGCCGCATCGTCTACGAAGGGGATATCGGGCACCAGGAGAACCGGGCGTTCATCAACCTTCTCGATATCAAGCTGGAGCGGCTCACCCCCCAGATCCTCGAGGAGTGCGACTACATCGCTCTCGTCGACTCGTCGGGTCCCGGCGTGAACAACGAGCTCCCCAAGTCGACCCGGGTCAACATCATCATCGACCATCACAAGAACGGCGAGCACCCGTCCACGGTCGCCGACTTCATCGACATCAGGCCGGGGGTCGGCGCCACGGCGAGCATCATGACCCAGTACCTGATGGAGCTCGATATCCCGGTGAACAAATCGGTGGCCACAGCGCTCCTATACGGTATCCGGGCCGACACTCGCGACTTCAAGCGGAACGTCACCCCCCAGGACCTCAACTACGCGGCGTTCCTCCTTCCCCTGACCGACTCGGATCTCCTCGATAAGATCACCTCCCCGTCAATGTCGCTCGAGACACTGGAGATCATCGGGAACGCCATCCGGAACCGCCGGCTCAAGAGCGGCTACCTCTTCTCGAACGTCGGCTACATCAGGAACCGCGACGCTCTCCCGCAGGCGGCCGATATGCTGATCCACCTCGAGGGCGTGAACACGGCGCTGGTCTACGGCATCAGCGACCAGAACATCATCATCTCGGCGCGAAACAAGGATATCCGGCTCCATCTCGGCAACGTGATGGCCGAGGCGTTCGGGCCTATCGGTGAGGCCGGCGGGCACGCCACGATGGCGGCCGCCCTGATACCGCTCAACTACTTCTCGATGGCGAAGGAGAAGGAAGGCCTGCTCGAACTGATCATCGATCCGATCCTGAAGAGGTTCTCGAGCATCGTCGGCCTGGACGACGAGGACGGACAATGAGGTTCTCGGACTGGGAGCCTCACTACACCGCAATTTTAGAGTATTTCGGATTCGAGCGCGAGGCGGACGAGGCGGCCGCCCGTCTGCTCGCGGATCTTGCCAGGCGCGACGATCTCGGGCTGCTTGAGGCGCTCATCCGGGGGAGGCCGGTGACGGTCTGTGGGAACGCCCCATCCCTTCCCGGGGAGCTCGACCGGATCGAGGGGACGATCCTTGCCGCCGACGCGGCGGCGGAGGTGCTCGCGGATCACGGTATCCGGCCGGACGCGGTCTTCACCGACCTCGACGGGGCGACGGACGTCTTCATCGACCTCTCGGAGCAGGGGACGGTGATGGTCGTGCACGCCCACGGCGACAACCTTCCGCTCCTCCGCCACTGGGTTCCGCGTATAACGGGGCCGCTCGTCGCGACCACGCAGGCGGCACCGCTCGCGCACGTCCACAACTTCGGCGGGTTTACCGACGGCGACCGGGCGGTCTTTGCCGCCGACGAACTCGGGGCGGCGAGCGTCCGGATCGTCGGGTTCGATCTCGCCGACAAGAACGTCGATCCCCTCAAGCGGGGAAAACTCTACTGGGCGGGGCAACTCCTCCATCTGATCGGGTATGACCTCTAACGCCCTCATCATCGACGGCTACGTCGACGAGCCCGCTTGCCTCGGCGTCGCGCCCTATATCTCCCCGTACATCCGCGAGGTCGCCGGCGTCCTCGCCGGGCACGGCTATGCCGCCCGCTACGTCACCATCGACCAGGTCCGGGCCGATCCCTCGATCGTCGCCGGCTACGGCCGCGGCGATCTCGTGGTGATGATCGCCGGGCTGACGGTGCCGGGGGCCTACATCGGGGGGAAGCCCGCGACCCTGACGGAGATCCAGCAGCTCGGGATCCTGCTCCGGCAGCCGACCACGGCGATCGGCGGGCCGATTGCCTTCGGCTACGCTCCCGGAGGCGGGAAGAAGGCGATCCGGCAGGCGATAGCCGGGTTCGACGTCACGCTCTCGGGGTCGCCTGCGGTCGCGCTGGATACCTGGCTCTCGGGCGGCGAGCCTGCCGGGGCGGGCGATTACTCTCTGACCGATCCCTGGTGCGCGGCGGGTGCCGGTATCATCGTACAGCACCCGGCGTTCCCCTACGTAATGTGCGAACTCGAGACCGCGACCGGGTGCTCGCGGGCGACGGTCGGGGGGTGCTCGTTCTGCACCGAGCCGTTCTACGGGCTCCCGCGCTACCGGAGCATCGAGGGGATTGCGGCGGAGGTGGCGGCGCTCCATGCGGCGGGCGCACGCCACTTCAGGCTCGGCCGGCAACCGGACCTCCTCGCCTACAAAAGCAGCGGCGGCGGGGAGTTCCCGCTCCCGCGCCCCGAAGCACTCGAAGCACTCTTCTCGGCCGTCCGGGAGAACGCCCCGGATCTCAAAACCCTGCACATCGACAACATCAACCCGGGCACCATCGCCCGGCACGAGGATGCGGCACGGGCGGCGCTCGGGGTGATCGTCGCCGGCCACACCCCCGGCGACACCGCGGCGTTCGGGATGGAGACCGCCGATCCGGCGGTTGTCGCGGCCAACAACCTCAAGGCCATGCCGGACGATGTCTTCCGCGCGATCGAGGTCGTGAACGAGGTCGGGGGGAAGCGGACGAAGGGTATCCCGGAGCTCCTTCCGGGCCTGAACTTCATCGTCGGTCTTGCAGGGGAGACGCCGGCGACGTTCGACGCAAACGAGGCGTTCCTCCGCCGGGTGCTCGATGCCGGTCTTCTCGTGCGGCGGGTGAACATCCGGCAGGTGATGCCGTTCGAGGGAACGAAGGCTTACGAGGAGAACACCCTCGGAAGGCACGACGCCCGGTTCCGCTCCTTCAAGGAGTGGGCGCGGAAGGAGTTCGACGAACCGATGCTCCGCCGGGTCTTCCCCGTCGGCACCGTCCTTTCGGAGGTCGTCGTCGAAGTCACGGGCAAGCCGTCGTTCGGCCGGCAGATGGGCTCGTACCCCATCCTCGTCGGAATCCCCCTCGACCTCGCGGAAAGGGCGGTAATCGACGCTGTCGTGGTCGACTGGGGGATGCGGTCGGTGACGGCCCTCCCCTGTCCGGTGGAGGTCAACACCCTGCCGGTAGCGGCGCTCCGGTGGATCCCGGGGGTGGGGAAGAAGAGGGCCGCGACGATCGCCGCCCGCCGGCCTTTTAAGAGCCTTGAAGAGTTCCGTGAGGTCGCGGGGGAGACGGGGATCGAGGACGTGATGAGGTTTTAGGGGGGGTTCTTTAGTGGCGGTAGTTCTTTTCAGGAGTCGCGTTTGTCCGTATCTGGCTGCGCTCAAACTCCACTCCTGAAGAATAGGGTTCCTGTGGTGCTCACCTCCCCCGCTTTAAGTCAGTTGCAAACCCCATCTACGGATTTCCATCGGCCATCGCCACGCACTGCCCGCCCCCGAAGGGGGCGGAACGACTTCCCCGCAGGGGAAGGAGTTTGAGCACCGTCAGGTGCGAATGAGGAGCGCGAAGCGCGGGCGGTGGGGGGCTATTTGAGGAGAGGCATCTGGTGTGAGATGACAGGGGAGGGGGGATGCTCCCCCCTCCCCACCTGATGGTGGTCGAACTCCGGGCGTTCCGCCCATCGCACTCCCCGTCAGCCCCTCGCACCTAACGGTGCTCGTGCTCCTGCCCTTCAGCCAGTCGCACTCCCCCAATGGCGATATCCCCTCGAAATCCGTGCATGGGGTTATGCGATGTTCCAACGGAACGACTTTCCGTAGGATGCAATGGCCCGATGGGCAGGAATTCGAGGAGTTTGGGCGCATCTCAAACCCCTGCCGATCTGTCCGTCACACCTTCGAAAAATTGCCTGACTATTCCTCCTCCCGCAGTTCCATCACCCGCAGAACGTCCGTCCGGGTCACGATCCCGACCAGGGTGTCGTTCTCGACGACGGGAATCCTCCCGATCTCCTGGCCGGTTATGATCCGGAGCGCATCGATGAGCGGCGCCGACGGCGGGAGGGCGGTCGGGTTCCGGGTCATGACGTCGCGCACCTGCATCGCCTCCCGGTCGATCGGCGAGATCTTGTGGACGTCGGCGAGAGCGATGATCCCGACGAGCGATCCCCTATCCACCACCGGGAATCCGAGGTGCTTCGTCTCGTACATCATGTCCACCACCCGGGGCAGCGGCAACGTCGGTTCCACGGTGACGACGGGGCTGCTCATCGCGTCGGCGACCGTGACATCCTGCAGCAGGACGTTGTAGCGGAGGAACGTGGCCTCCTGGTTCGCCCCGATGTAGATGAAGAAGGCGATGATGATCAGGATGGGATTCAGGAGCAGGAGCCCCACGATCCCGAAGAGGACGGCGAACCCTTTCCCGACGTCGGCGGCGATCCGGGTCGCACGGGAGAGCGGCATCCGGCGGGCGAGCCATGCCCGCAGCACCCGTCCTCCGTCCATGGGGAACGCCGGGAGGAGGTTGAACCCGAAGAGCAGGACGTTCAGGAGCCCGAGGTAGCCGAAGGTGAAGATCAGGACGCCGGCGACTCCCGGATCCAGATTGATCGCCGCAACGACATAGACGAGGGCGGCGGAGATGATGCCGACCGCAAGGCTCGTCATCGGTCCCGCGAGCGCCATGGGAAGTTCGATCTTCGGATCCGGCATCGTCTCCTCCATCTGGGAGACGCCGCCGAGGATGAGGAGCGTGATGCTATGGATCTCGATCCCCTTCGCTTTCGCGATGAGCGAGTGAGCCATCTCGTGAATGAAGACGCCGAAGAAGAGGCCGAGCGCCACGACGATCCCGAGAATATAGGGGTTGAACCCCTCCGTGATCAGCGTCATATCGATAGGGACACCGAAGAGTGCCTGGATCAACTCGGTCGTGAGCACGATCTGGCTCCCGATGATCCAGGCGAAGAGGGGGATCACCAGGAGGAAACTCCAGTGCAGTTTGACCGGAATCCCGGCCAGGGTGCCGATCTGTAGCGACGCTTCCATGAAAAGGAGTATCTTTTTATCATTTATAGTAATATACCTTCAGAGGATACCGATGAGAACCCAGATCACAGAGATGTTCGGATTACGCGTCTATACCGACAGAGCTGTCTTTATCGGGAATGTTGACGATGTCGTGCTTGATGTGGACCAGAAGAAGATCGACGCCCTTGCGGTCGGCGAGCTCAACCCCGAGATCGGGGAGGTAAAGGGCTACAACGGGCTGCAGATCCCCTTCCGCGTCGTAAAGAGTGTCGGGGATATCGTCATCGTCCGCCACATCCCCGGGCTCTTCAAATCCCCGGCAAAAGAAGACTGACCACGATGTCCGGGGCTCCTGGCCGATACAATATGGATACCGGGGATCGCGAGATCTTCTCGAACCTCACGATCTTCCCCCCTGTTTTTCTCCGACTCGACGGTCGCGCCTTTCACCGCCTGACACGTGTGCATAACCTCAAAAAACCGTTCGATCCCGCCTTCAACGAGAGCATGCGGTCGGTCTGCCGCTACCTCCTCACCGGGAGCGGTCTTTCCCCCGTATTCGCTTACACCTTCTCCGACGAGATCAGCCTCTACTTCTCGACGCTGCCGTTCTCCGGGCGGGTGGAGAAACTCGACTCCGTGACCGCCGCGGCTGCGGCGAGCAAACTCACGATCGAACTCGGGTGCACCGAACCCCTTGCGTTCGATGCCCGGACGATCCCTGCGGCGGGAGAGTTTGCGGTCGAATACCTTGTCTCGCGTCAGAACGAAGCGTGGCGCAACCACATCAACGCCTACTGCCAGAACGCGCTCGTCTGTGAGGGGATGACCACCCGTCAGGCCGCCGCGGCGCTCCGGGGGATGCAGTCCGAAGCCATGCACGAGATGATGTTCGAGCGGGGCGTCAACCTGGCGGCAACGCCGGCGTGGCAGCGGCGGGGGACGCTCCTCTACCGGGACGAGTGCATAAAAGAGGGGTATAACCCCCTGACGGGGGAGACCGTCGAGGCTGTACGGGCCTGCATCCGGGAACCGGAGGAGACGCCTCTCTTCTCCACCCCGGAGGGCGCGGCCCTGATCCGGTCACTCACCGGCGCGTGAGATGCCGATCTGCATCTGCACGCCTTCCACGTCCCAGTCCTTCTCGAGCGCAAAGGGCTCCGCCGGCTTCCCGCCGTTGCGGCGGACGGTGAGGGCTGCCGCCCGCACCTCCCCGGCGATCTCCTTCTGCCACTCCTCATCTGCGATGAGCGAGGCCACCCGCTCGTCGGCGACGTCCACGGCCGCGACGATGAAGTCGTCGACGTTCAGGTCGAGCTGGCGCCGCATCTCCTGGATCCGCCGGATCACCTCGCGGGCGTATCCCTCGGCCTCCAGCGCCGGCGTGAGGGTGACGTCGACGTAGACCGTCGCGTCCTTCATGGGCGCGGCAAAGACGCCCTCGGGAAGGGCTTCCGCGAAGGTGACGTGGCGTTCGGCGATCTCGTAGCCGTCGAGTTGGGCCTTTCCGTCCCGCTCGATGGCGGTTTTCAGGGCGGTGCCGTCCGCGCTCTCTATCAGCGCTTTGACCTTCGGCCCATCTCTCCCGAACTCCGGGCCGATCGCCCGCATCACAGGTTCTGCCTGCCAGAGGATCCGGTCCCATCTTCCGGTGACGACCCTGACCGCCCGGGCGTTCGCCCGGTTCAGGGCGAGTTCGTTCAACTCCTCGAGAGCCGTCTTCACCTCGTCGCTCCCGGTGACCACAACGGTCTCGGAGATCGGCCAGCGGAGTTTCCGCCTCCCGTTCTGCCGGGCGGTGGCGACCGCGTCGTCGAACGACCGGACGACCTCCATGGAGCTCTCGAGATCGGGCGCGATCAGGAGTTCGTCCACCCCCGGCCAGTCGAGCATATGGACGCTCTCCGGGTCGCCCGCAAGGCGCAGGTTGCCATAGATCTCCTCGGCGATATGGGGGGTGAACGGCGCAAGGAGCGCGATCAGGCGGCGCATGACGTAATATACCGTCTCGTAGGCGTACCGCTTCTCAACCGAATCTTCCTCGAGCCACATCCTCGCGCGGACGAGCTGGACGTACCAGCGGGAGAGATCCTCAAGGATGAAGGAGGCGAGCGCCCGCGTCACCTTATGGAGTTGGTACTCCTGCATGTCTCCGGCCGTGGTTCGGGCGAGCGAGTTCACCCGGGAGATTATCCAGCGATCCTCTTTGGGCATATCCTTGATATGCGTCCGGACGAACGAGTCGTCCCAGAGGCCGCCGTCGCCTGCGGCGGGCTCGAACGAGTCGAGAACCATATACGGGAGCGGGAACCGGTAGACGTTCCAGAGGATGTTGAGCGTCCGGTGGATGGTCTTGACGCTGTCCCAGTTGAACTTCAGGTCGTCCCAGGGAGCGTTCGCCCAGAGGACGTAGAACCGGAGAACGTCGACGCCGAACTGGTTCATCACTTCTTCGGGCGTCACCACGTTGCCGAAACTCTTGCTCATCTTGCGCCCGTCGGCGTCGAGAGCGAACCCGTGCATCAGGACGCTCTTGTAGGGAGCGCGGCCGAACGCCACGGTGCTCGCCCCGAGCTGGGAGTAGAACCAGCCCCGGGTCTGATCCTGCCCTTCGGTGATGAAGTCCGCCGGCCAGAGGCGGTCGAAGGCCTCGCGCTTCCTGGGGAACCCGAGGGTCGCCCACGACGCGACCGCCGAGTCGAACCAGACGTCGAAGATATCGGCGACCCGGCGCATCTCCCCGCCGCAGGAGCACGGAATGACGATCTCATCCACGTAGGGCCGGTGCGGGTCGGGAACCTTCGCACCCGACCGCTCCTCGAGTTCGGCGATGGTGCCGATGACGGTTCGCTCGCCGCACTGCTCGCACTGCCAGATGGGGATGGGGATGCCCCAGTAGCGCTGCCGGGAGATGCACCAGTCGCGAGAGTCCTTGACGAAGTCGTGGAACCGGGCGCTTCCCGCCCACTCGGGGAACCACTTCACCTTCGCGATCTCATCAAGCATCGGTTCGCGGATCTCGGTGGCCTTCAGGAACCACTGTGCGGTCGCGCGGTAGATGATGGGGGTCTTGCACCGCCAGCAGTGGCCGTAGCGGTGGGTGATCGTCCGCCGGGCGAGGAGGTAGTCGCCGAGCGCGTCGATGACGAGGTCGTTTGCGTCCCGGACGTACATGTCGGCGAACGCCCCGGCCTCCCGGGTGAAGCATCCGCCGGAATCGACCGGGCAGAACGCCTCGAGCCCTTCCTGGATGCCGACCAGATAGTCGTCCCACCCGTGTCCGGGAGCGATATGGACGAGACCGGTGTTCTCGAGCGTGACGTAGTCCGCCGCGACGACCCGGTGCCGGATCTCCGCCTGGTGGGGAACCTGGCCGGCGAGCGGCGACGTGTACTCCGTTCCGACGAGGTCGCTGCCGCTCGCCCGCTCAAGGACGGTGTAGTCCTGGTAGCGGCCCATCTTCAGGACGGACTCGACGAGTTCGTCGGCGATCCAGAGGATCTCCTCGCGGCCGTCCTTCTTCGCCGCCACCCGCGCGTAGGTGAACGCGGGGCTGACCGCCACCGCGACGTTCGCAGGAAGCGTCCATGGCGTGGTCGTCCAGATCACCAGGTACTCGTTCTCGCGCCCGGTGACCGGGAACTTGACGAAGATGGAGGGGTCGGTCTCGTCCCAGTGCTCCACCTCCGAGTCGGCGATCGCCGTCTCGCACCGGGGGCACCAGTTCACGACACGGTGGCCGCGCTCGAGCAGCCCGCGCTCTTCCGCCCGCTGGACCGCCCACCACGCGGACTCGATGTACTCCGCCTTGATCGTCTGGTAGGGGTCGTCGAAGTCGAGCCAGATGCCGAGCTGCCGGAACTGCTCGCTCATGATCTCCATGTGCGTCACGGCGAACGTCCGGCACTGCTCGATGAATGCGGCGATTCCGTAATCCTCGATATCCTTCTTGGAGGTGAACCCGAGCTGGTGCTCCACCTTCACCTCGATAGGGAGGCCGTGCATATCGTAGCCGGCCCGCTCGATGATGTTCCTGCCCTGCATCCGGTGGTAGCGGAGGATGGCGTCTTTTAAGATCTTGTTCCAGGCGGTGCCGAGATGGATGTGGCCGGTGGTGTACGGCGGCCCGTCGACGAAAAAGAACGCTTTCCCATCCTTTCGCACCTCCTGAACGCGTGCATAGGTGTTCTCCCGTTTCCAGGAATCCTGGACCCCCGCCTCAAGTTCGCGCGGGTTATAACTGCCGGTGACCTCTTTCACCTCATATCCCTCATATTCAGCACTCTGGTGTACCGTTTGTTGTTGGGGGACAAAGCGTTTTGTACTATGTGGGGTGGTGCAGACTCACGCGAAGTGCGACGTTCTGTCAAGCTCGCTTCGCTCGCACTCCGCACCCTCCGGGTGCTCGAGCTCCGTTCCTCGAAGCCTGACGGCTTCTCGAACTCCTGTTCTGCGGACAGTCGTTCTCCGGAACGTCGCACTCCGCACCCTCCGGGTGCTCGAGCTCCGTTCCTCGAAGCCTGACGGCTTCTCGAACTCCTGTTCTGCGGACAGTCGTTCTCCGGAACATCGCACTCCGCACCCTCCGGGTGCTCGAGCTCCGGGCGTTCGCACCTTCGGTGCTCATGCTCCCGCTCTGGCGACCGGTCGCATTCCGCCCATCGCACTCCCCGTCAGCCCCTCAAAGAACTTCGTTCCTCTCATGCTCCTGCCCTTCGGCCAGTCGCACTCCCCGCGTGGCGATAAGTGACGTTCCGGCAGGAACGGAGCTGGAGCACCGAAGGTGCGATACCCTATGGAAAACCGTGCATGGGCGTAGCCTGTGCAATGCTCCAGAGCACGGCGTTCGGCCGGAAGGTGACCCGTAAGAACAAATCTTCCCCTGTTTCTTGATTCGCACATTGCCACTCCACCCCTCCTTTTATCCCTCACTCCCCCGACATCTCCCCCATGCAGATTGCAGTCATCGGGCGGGGGGACTGCTCCGGGGAGGAGTACGAAGCGGCGGAGACCATCGGCTACCTCATCGCCGGGAACCGCGAGACCGTCTGCTGCGGCGGCCTCGGCGGGGTGATGGAGGCCGCCTGCAGGGGTGCAAAAGAGGCCGGCGGAACGACCGTCGGCATCCTCCCGGACACCGGGGAGGGGAACCCGTATCTCGATATCGTCATCCGTACCGGGATGGGCCACGCGAGGAACGTCGTCCTGGTAAACTCGGCCGACGCAGTGATCGCCGTTGGGGGTGGCTACGGCACGCTCTCGGAGATCGCCATCGCGCTCAAGACGGAGAAGCCCGTATTCGGCCTTCTGACCTGGAAGATAGAGGGGGTGTTTGTCTGCGCGACGCCCGAGGAGGCGGTCATCCTCGCAGTTCGCGCAGCACGCCTGTCCCGGCCGTCTCGTAGCCCCCGAGATCCCGGAGAATCTTCTTGAACGCCTCCGAGGAGACGGTCTCGACGAGGGCCGCGATCCGCGGGTCATCGAGCATCTCGCGGTGCATCGCGAGTTCGTAACGCTCCGTCGCCACCGGGACGAACGCGAGACCGAGTGCTTTGGCGGCGCTGTAGACCCCCATCCCCGCGTCGACCTCCCCGGTCCGGACGGCAAGCGCCACCGCAAGGTGCGTCGTCACCTCCCGCTCGTAGCCGGGGATGGATCTCGGGTCGATCCCGCGCTGTGCAAGATGGTGGTCAAGCAGCATCCGTGTCCCCGATCCCCTCTGCCGGTTGACGAACGTCCGGCCGGGCAGTTCCTCGAACCCGAGGCCCTCGCGGGAGATGACGCCCTGCTGGCGCTCCGCCACGCAGAGGAGGACGAGATCGGCGCCCGGTATGTAGCGCTCCAGGTAATGGACGTTGTAGGTGCCGTCGGGGGCGAGGAGGTGCATCGGGGCCGCGTGGCACTCCTGCTTCTTCAATGCAATCACCCCGCCCATGCTTCCCGTGTGGGTGGAGTGGATATCGACGCCGCGCGGCCGCACCAGGTCGGCCAGGTGGTCGAGGGCGGGGTCGTGGCTGCCGGTGACGAGCACCGCCTCCTCCGCCTCCGCGCGGGGGACGGCGAGCCGGACGTCCACGGTCTCCCCCACCTCGACCCCCTCCTTCTGCGACGGAATCTGCATGTATCCGTTCGCCCGCACCGCGCTCATCTGAACGCCCGCTCCCCGTGACTGCGGCACCGCCACCCAGCGGTCGCCGATCCTTCCTGCCGAGAGGAGGACGAACTCGTCGGTCCCGATATCGGAGTGGAGGCTTGTGGTCAGCCGGGCGGCGACGCGTTCGGGCTCGCGGACAAAGAGGCCGTAGCGGGCGACGAGCGGCATCACGAGCTCGCGGAGCACCGTCGCAGCGGCAAGGGGATAGCCGGGAAGCCCGATCACCGGCTTTCCCTCGATCCTCCCGACGATCACCGGCTTTCCGGGTTTGATGGCGACCCCGTGCGCCAGCACCTCGCCGAGATCCGCGATGATGTCGGCGGTGTAGTCCCGCGTTCCGGCGGACGACCCCGCCGAGACGAAGAGGATGTCGTTCTCCGCGACACCGCGCCTGACCGCCTCCCGGATCATCCCGTAGTCGTCCGGGACGATCCCGTAGCGGTGCGTCTCCACGCCCGCCTCCGCGAGGACGGACGCGGCCATCAGGGTGTTGCTCTCCACCACCTTCCCGGGCGGAGGCATCTCGCCTGCCGGCACGAGTTCGCTCCCGGTGGGGATCAGGCCGGCCCGGAGCCTCGTGACCGCAACCTCCGTGACGCCGTAGTTTGCGAGCGCCCCGAGGTCGTGCGGCCGGATCCGGTGCCCCCTCGGGAGGATCATCTCCGACTCCCCGATATCCTCGCCGACCGGGCGGATGTGCTGCCAGGGGCTGACTGACTTCCGGACGGTGTAGGTCTCGCCGTCAGGCTTCGACTCGACCCAGACGTCCTCGATCATGATCACTGCATCGTAGCCGGGCGGAACGATGTTTCCGGTATTGACCCGCGCCGCGTCCGGGAGGGTCACCGGCCGCTGCTCGCTCGCGCCGACGGTATCGGCGCTCTTGACCGCGATCCCGTCCATCGCCGAGAGGTGGATGGCGGGGACCGAGAACCGGGCGAAGATGGGCTCTGCGGTGATCCTCCCCACCGCCCCGACATTCACCGGGACGCGGACGACTCCCGGAACCGCCGAAAAGGAGGCTTTGAGTAACTCCCGCGCCTCCGCGAGCGATATCACCGAGAGGTAACGCCTCACCACAGGATCACCTCGACCTCTTCGCCGACCTCGAACCCCTCGCTCGATGCCGGGATCCGCACCACCCCCTCGCTCTGCACCAGGGTGTTGAGGAGCCCCGACTTCCCGAAGACCGGTGTCGCCTCCCCGTTGCCGAGACTGACCCGGACGTAATCCTCCCGCCCGCGGGTGGAGGGGACGTTCTGGGTCAGCCGGGCGCGGACGGTTCGCCGGAAGACGGCGGTCTGCCGCATCGCCGCGAGGAGATGGTCGACGACGGCGACGAGCACGACGAAGGCCGAGGCCGGGTGCCCGGGGAGCCCGATGACCGGTTTTCCGCGTGCCGTCCCGATGATGGTGGGTTTGCCGGGTGCGATGGCGATCCCGTGCACCATCACCTTGCCGAGTTCCGCGACGACCGCCGCGGTGTTGTCCCGCTCGTCTTTCGACGAGCCTCCCGAGACCAGAACCGCATCGCACCGTTCAAGGGCGGAGGAGACCGCCCGCTTCAGTACCGCCCGGTCGTCCCTGACGATCCCGAAGTAGACCGGGTGGCAGCCCCGTTCCGTCACGAAGGCACCGGCGAGGTAGGAGTTCGCGTCCCGGACCTCGCCCGGCCCGGGGGCCTCGACGACAGGGACGAGCTCGTTTCCCGTAGAGATGATCCCGATCTTCGGCATCTTCACCACGCTGACCCGGTCGGCTCCGACCGCCGCGGCAACGCCGATCTCGCGAGGGGTCAGCACGCGCCCCCGTTCCAGAACCGCCTTCCCTGCCCTGAAATCTTCACCGCCAAAGACCACGTTCTCGCCGGGCGCCACCGGGCGGTGCACCAGGATGTCGTCCCCAATCTGTTCGGCGTGCTCGATCATCACCACCGCGTCCGCGCCTGCGGGGAGTGCTCCGCCGGTGGGGACGTACCGGCACGATCCGGGAGAGATGCTCCCGGCGTCCGCGCTCCCCATCCCGACCCGGCCCCGGCACTGGAGCATCGCCGGGATGGCCTCGGACGCGCCGGTGGTCTCGGATGCGGCGACCGCGTAGCCGTCGACCGTCGAGCGGTCGAACCCCGGGATGTCGATATCGGCAAGGACATCTCTCGCGAGAACCCGATGCAGGGCGTCTGCGAGCGGGACGTCCTCGCATCCGGGCGGCGGCGCGATCGTCTGCACCGCCTTTACGGCCTCGGCGACCGATACGACCTCGAGGAAAAGGCTCATCTGAAGCAGCCCAACTGACAGCCGCGGATCTTTATTCTCGGTTCGCGCTGGTTGCAGTACCGGGCGATATCCATCTTCGGGATGCTGTACTTCTCCGATATCTCGAAGGCCTGCGGGCAGGTAATCTCGTCTACTATGCCGTATGCCTCGAAGGCCTCCCGTATCTTGTCCTCGTCCATAGTACCCACATGATATGCCGCAAGGGAGATAGGATTTACTATCGCGCCGGTCAAGCACTACCATTTAGCAGCCCCGCGACCCACATTGTACCCGATGCGGATCGCGCTGATCAATTCGGAACAGGACGCTGCAGGGGTGAACATCAGGCGCCACCTTGAAACCCTGCTCGCGGCGTGCAGGGGGTGGCCGCTTGCCGAACGGCACGAACTGACGTTCTATGAGGTCGCAGGAAGGCTGATCCACCAGGACCGGATCGATACGGAGGTCGATGCCGATCTCATCCTCTTCATATCCCGGCACGCGAGCGTGCACCAGACGCCCGCCCTGACCGTGCACGTCACCGGCAACTACGAGACCGCCGACCTCGGCGGGGAGCCGGGAAAACTCGCTCCGGCGGCTCCCGCGTGGATGCACGCAATCCTTCATAACCTCGCCGCCCGCGCCCCGGAGGGCTACCGGGTCTCCTACGAGGTGACGCACCACGGCCCGACGGAACTCTCGACGCCCTCCCTCTTCGTCGAGATCGGGTCGACCGCGACCGAATGGGCCGATCCGGTCGCCGGAAGGGCGGTGGCGGAGAGCATCCTCGCCGCGGAGCCAGAGGAGACGATCAATCTCCTCGGTTTCGGCGGCACCCACTACGCCGTGCGGCAGACCGAGATCGCCCTCTCCTCCCGGGGCGCCTTCGGGCACATCGTTCCGACCCGACAGATCGGCGCGATCGATCCCGCTCTCCTCCGGGCGATGCAGGAGGCGAGCGGCGCCGTGGCAGCCTACATCGACAGGAAATCACTCTCCCGGGACGAGGCCGGGCGGATCGAGCACCTGCTCGGCGGTGCCGCCATCCCTCTCCTCTCCGAGTCGGAGATCCAGGAGGCATCCGGCCTTGCGTGGGCCACCTATCTCCGGGTCAGGTCTCTCGCCGAAGAGGTCGCTCCCGGGTCACGCGTCCGCATCCACAACCTCAGAGGAGAGGGGAATCCCGCCGTGGTGCGGATCGCTCCCGGGTTGATTGAAGAAACGATCAAATCAGACAAGTCGGGTTTTCTCAACGGTCTCGACCGATTGCCGGTCGTTCATCTCTCGGAAGGCTCGAAGGAAGTTCTATCGACGTTCATCTGCTTTGAAAACGAGTCGTCCCGACTCGCAAGTGATATAACTACCCTGTGTGTAAAACTCTTACTTATCTGTGAAAATGCTGTTATCGACGGTGATCACCTCGTCCTTCGGAAGGTGCGGTTCGACCCTGAGAAGGCGCGCAGGCACGGGATCCCCAAAGGGCCGCTCTTTGCCATGCTTGCCGGCGGAAAGGCGGTCGATATCGAGGGGAGGAAGGTCACACCCGATGCAGTGCAGACAACCAGCGTGAAGCGGATACATATTCCGGGATTGGAGAGTTACATATGAAATCCATCGTAGAAGAGGCACTTTCACGGGCGCGAGAGGAGCAGCGCTTTGCTGAGCCCACGGAGGTCGACAAGGATCTTGAAGATCTCCTCATGGAACTCAGGACTGAGATCGCAGTCGTCGGGTGCGGGGGCGGCGGTTCGAACACAGTGACCCGGATGGCGGATGAAGGCATCAACGGGGCACGGCTGATCGCTCTCAACACCGACGCGCAGCATCTTGTCAGAACACGGGCGGAGACCCGGATCCTCATCGGAAGGCAGAGAACCCGCGGTCTTGGCGCGGGCTCTATCCCCCAGGTCGGCGAGGAGGCGGCCCTCGAGAACGAGGACGAGATCAAGCAGGCTGTCCAGGGATGCGACATGGTCTTCATCACCACCGGACTCGGGGGCGGGACCGGTACCGGCTCAGCACCCGTGGTCGCGAAGGCCGCGAGAGAGGAGGGCGCACTGACCATTGCGGTGGTCACCCTGCCGTTCACGGTGGAAGGCGCTATCCGGGGCCAGAATGCGGAGGCCGGTCTCGAGCGGCTCCGTGAGGTGGCGGATACCGTCATCGTCGTCCCGAACGACCGGCTGCTGGAGGTCGTGCCCCGGCTTCCGCTCCACGCGGCGTTCAAGGTCTCGGACGAGGTGCTGATGCGGGCGGTCAAGGGCATCACCGAGCTCATCACGATGCCCGGTCTCGTGAACCTCGACTTTGCCGATGTCCGGACGGTCATGGAGCGGGGAGGCGTCGCGATGATCGGGATGGGTGAGAGCGACAGTGAGGACAAAGCCGCCGACTCGGTCAAGAAGGCGCTGCGCTCCCCGCTGCTCGATGTCGATATCTCCGGGGCGAGCGCGGCTCTCGTCAACGTGGTCGGCGGGCCCGATATGACGATGTCCGAGGCGGAAGGCGTCATCCAGGAGGTCTACGACCGCATCGATCCCGATGCCCGCATCATCTGGGGTGCTCAGGTTGACCCCGACATGCAGGGCAAGATGCGGACGCTGCTCGTGGTCACCGGCGTCCGGTCACCACAAATATATGGGAGAAACGAGAAGAGTATGCCGCGCATGATGAAACAGTTTGAGATCGACTTCCTGAAGTGAGCCGGTATGATGGATTATAAAGAGACGTTAGAGGAAGTAAAGTCGTTCAGGATCGAGGAGGAACTCTTCAAGAAGTACTGGCGGGTGCTGAAACTGGCACGGACGCCGACTCGCGACGAGTTCTCCAAGATTGCCGTCGTGGCGGCGGCCGGGATCATGCTCATCGGCCTTGTCGGCTTTATCATATACGAGATCATGCTGGTACTGCCCAAATGATGGATATGGTTGAGAGTACAAACCGGATATACGCGATAAAGACGACCGCAAAGCAGGAGCGGACGGTCGCCGACAACATCGATAAGGTGATCCGCGAGCAGAAGGACATTCACGTGGTGGCCGTCATGGTTCCCGAGGAACTGAAGGGCTACGTCCTCGTGGAGAGCCCGGACTCCATCGCCCGGATAGAGCAGCTGGTGGAGATGATCCCCCATGCGCGCGCGGTGGTGCACGGCTCGACGGCCCTCTCCGAGGTGGAGCATTTCCTGGTGCCGAAGAAGGCAGTCAGCGGCATCACCGAGGGCACTATCGTCGAGATCATTGCAGGTCCGTTCAAGGGCGAGAAAGCGGTCGTCAAGCGCGTCGATTCCGGAAAGGAAGAGATTACGGTCGAACTCTATGAGAGTATGATTCCGATCCCGATTACGGTCCGTGGCGACTCCGTTCGCGTCGTGGAGCGGTCGGAAAACATTTCCTGAATAATATAACGTTCATCTTCTTTTTTCCCCGCCGCGTTCCGCGTTATCGGCAGCGATGCAACTCCCGGCGGCCGGGCGCTACGTTGAATGCGGGCCGGTGCGCCACCCGGGTACTGTACTTTAAATCCTCCCACGTTGACCTTAGATAACCCAGGCAACTATTCCCCTGAGGAATAATCAGCTGGTGAACTTGTATGGCAGAAACGGTCGAGGTATTGGTACCCGGTGGCAAGGCAACAGCAGGCCCGCCTCTGGGGCCCGCGCTCGGACCTCTCGGTATCAACGTGAAGGCTGTCGTCGACGAGATTAACAAGAAAACAGCCGAATTCAACGGCATGCAGGTGCCGGTGACGGTTACGGTCGACGATAAGAAGAACTTCACGATTGAGGTGGGCATTCCGCCCACGACGGCGCTCGTCATGAAAGAGGCCGGTATCACGAAGGGTTCGACAGAGCCGGGTGCTTTAGTGGCGGGAGATCTGCCACTGGAGGCCGCTGTCCGTATTGCCCGTATGAAGTTTGATGGCATGCTCTCGTACGATCTGAAGTCCGCGGTCAAAGAGGTCCTCGGAACGTGCGTGAGTGTCGGTGTCACCGTCGAGGGGAAGAAGCCCCGCGAGATGATCCAGGCCGTCAACAACGGGGAGTACGACAGCGTACTCGTCGCATAGATGTCAGACAACCATAGAAGATCGTGAGGTCGTGTACTATGGAGGCAAAGGATGGTTGATAAAACCAGTATACAGGAAGCCGTGAAGACGGCCCTCTCAAAGGCTCCGGAACGGAAGTTCAAGGAGAGCGTGGATATCACCGTCAACCTCAGGAATATCGACATGTCCCAGCCCAAGAATCGTATTGATGAGACGATTCTCCTCCCGAACGGTTTTGATAATATCAAGATCGCAGTTCTCGGGAAGGGCGATATCACCACACAGGCAAAAGAGGTGAATGTGGACCTCATCATCGGACCTGAGGAGATCGAGCGGCTCGGGGGAGAGCCCCGCGAAGCGCGCAAGATGGCGGATGAGTACCGGTTCTTCCTTGCCGAGACGGCAATGATGCCTCTCGTCGGCCGTTATCTCGGTGTCAGGCTCGGTCCGCGTGGACGGATGCCGATGCCGGTTCCGCAGGGAATGGACATCCGGCCGATCGTCCAGCGTCTGAGGAGCTCCGTGAAGATCCGGACGAAGGATAAGAAGGTCTTCCACACGAAGGTCGGTTCCTCCGGAATGACCCCCGAGCAGATAGCCGAGAACATCGATACGGTTATCCGGAGGGTCGAGTCCGTGCTCGAGAGCGGAGCGATGAATATCCACTCAGTCTACGTGAAGACGACCATGGGGCCGGCAGTGAGGGTGATCTGATGGCGCTCTATACGCACCACCTGCCCCGGTGGAAGAAGGATGAAGTAGAAGAGATCAAGCGCGGTATCGAGGAGCACTCGCTCGTCGGCGTCGTGGACATGTATGGCATTCCCGCCTCGCAGGTCCAGCAGATCCGGCGGAACCTCCGCGGCACGGCGAGGGTGAAGATGGCAAGGAACACGCTGATCGAGCACGCCTTAAACGAGCTCGGCGGCAGCGTCGCGGCCTTAAACGACCACGCCGACGGCCAGAGCGCTCTGATCTTCACGAACGAGAATCCTTTCAAGCTCTTCAAGCTGCTCGAGAAGACCAAGACGAAGATGGCGGCGAAGCCCGGCGAGACAGCTCCCGAGGATATCGTCATCCCGAAGGGTCCGACCAGCTTCAAGCCCGGCCCGATCGTGGGCGAGCTCCAGCAGGTGGGCATTCCCGCAGCCATTGAGGGCGGAAAGGTCAAGATTCGCGAGACGAAGACGGTCGTGAAGAGGGGCGAGGTCATCAACAAGAAGGTTGCCGACGCTCTCGTGAAACTCGGCGTCAAGCCGATGGATGTCGGCCTCATCCTGCAGGCCGCATACTACCGGGATACCATCTTCACGCCGGACCTGCTCGCTATCGATGAGGACGCCTACGCGAACAACATCGTGCTCGCGGCCCAGCAGGCGTTCAACCTCTCGGTCAACGCCGTCATCCCGACCAGGCTTACCGTCGCGGCCATCATCGGCAAGGCGGTGCGCGAGGCCCGGAATGTGGGCGTCGAGGCGAGTATCTACGAGAAGGATATCGTCGACCTGATCATCGGGCGGGCACAGCGCGAGATGCTGGCCGTCGCGCTCGCGGCGCAGGGCCGTGGGTTCGAGCTCGATGAGGCGACCCTGAAAGCCGCATCGGCTGCGACCGCTGCGGCACCCGCGGCAGCAGCCCCGGCGGCAGCCGAGGATAAGCCCGAGGAAGAAGAGTCTGAAGAGGAGAAGAAGGAAGAGGATGAAGAGGGCGGCATGGCCGGTCTCGGCGCCCTCTTCGGCTAATATCATTTCAAAAAGAGGTGAATGAACTATGGAGTATATCTACGCTGCACTGCTCCTGCACAACGCAGGCAAAGATGTAACTGAAGAGAATGTGACTGCTGTCCTGAACGCGGCCGGTGTCGCGGTCCAGGATGCCCGCGTGAAGGCGCTCGTCGCCGCACTCGAGGACGTGAACATCGAGGAGGCCATCAGCAAGGCCGCCGTCGCGTCCGTCGCCGCTGCCCCCGCCGCAGCCGCTGCCCCTGCAGCCGCCGCGCCAGCAGCCGAGGAAGAGGCCGAGGAAGAGGGCAAGAAGGAAGAGGAAGAAGAGAGCGGCATGGCCGGTCTCGGCGCCCTCTTCGGCTAAACCTTTTTTCTTTCGCCTTTAACGAACCGGTTGTCTTCGCGGTTCGAGTGACGTTCCACTCTCGCCAGACCTTTTAGAATGCTTCTCCGGGCAGCCGTGCGTCTTTTTTCGGTATTACGCTGCCAGGCGGGTGATCTACGGGGAAAAAGAGGGCTTCTGTCCGATCACAACCCGCGGGCTACGGGATCTCACTTCTCCACGCTCCCGCCGTAGACCACCTGCCCGAAGCTGATGCAGCCGTCGCCGAGCGGGTAGTCCCTGTTCATGATGAACTCGAGCCCGGCGGCACGGATCTCTGACCGGATCGTCTCCCGGATCGCACGGTTGTAGGCCACCCCGCCCGAGAGCGCCACCCGGGGGATCCCTCGTTCTTCGGCCGCCCGGACGGCCATCGCGGCGACGCCACGGGCGAGGTTGTGCTGGAGCGATGCGGCGAGATCCTCGGCCCGCTCCCCTGCGGCTGACCTCCGGTATGCCTCAGAAAGGAGCGAGCGGGTCGAGAGAACCTCGCAGCCGCCGTCGCCCCGCCGGTATTCAATCTCCCAGGCCGAGGGCTTCCCGGCGTGCGCCGCGGTCTCGAGTTTCATCGCCGGCTCCCCGTCGTAGGTTCGCTCCCGGCAGATCCCGAGGAGGGCCGCGGCGGCGTCCAGCACCCGGCCGGTGCTCGATGTCGCGGCGACGTTCAGCCCCCGCTCCACCTGCCGGACGAGGACGGCAAGTTCGATATCGCTCCAG
This sequence comes from Methanoculleus horonobensis, assembly GCF_001602375.1. Taxonomy (NCBI): domain Archaea; kingdom Methanobacteriati; phylum Methanobacteriota; class Methanomicrobia; order Methanomicrobiales; family Methanomicrobiaceae; genus Methanoculleus; species Methanoculleus horonobensis. The sequence continues at coordinate 715,033 of NZ_BCNY01000015.1, forward strand.
CCCCGCGCTGCAAGGAGGTCTCTCACCCCCGATGTCGGGAGGATGCCGTAGAGCATCCGTTCCGGGAACCGGGTGGCGAGGTCGCCGCCCGGCATCGGGACGACCTCGAGGTGGGCGACCCGGTCGAGGTGGGGTACCTGTCCGGCGAATACCTCCCCGCCCCAGATCGTGGCATCGTCGCCGTAGCCCACCCCGTCGATCGCGATCCCGACGCACTCCTCCCGGGTCGTGGCGGCGATGTGCGCCCGGTGGTGCTGGACGGCGAGGAGCTCCGCCCCGGTCGCTTCGGCAACCTCCTTCGCGTAGCGGGTCGAGAGGAACTGCGGGTGGAGGTCGTGGACGATCCGGTCGTACCTGGCGCCGGTGAGGCCGCCGAGTCTCTCCGCCGTCTCCTGCAGGTAGGCGAGGGTCTGGGGGTTCCTGACGTTTCCGACATGCGGGGAGGTGATGCAGAAACCGCCCTTGTAGATGGAGACGTTCGCGTTCAGTTCCGGGCCGACGCCGAGGATGCATCCTTTGCCGAGGTCGATCGCCTCCCGTTTCGGGGCGAGGCCGCGGGAGAGCCGGATGATGTAGCCGTCCCGGACGACGGAGTCGTCGCACCGGTTGACGATCCGGCGGTCGTGGGTGAGGATGTAGTCCACCTGCCCCGGAAGCCGCTTGAGAGCGAGACCGAGATCGGTGATCATCGGGTAGCCCGGCAGGTTCGCGCTCGTCATGATGAGGAGCGGGTGGGCGAGGTTCGCGAAGAGGAGGTGGTGCAGCCCGGTGTAGGGGAGCATGCATCCGATGGTGTGGAGGTCTGATATCGCCGGGAGAGACGTGGGATCACGCTTTTCGAGCACCACGATCGGGCGAGCCCGGGAGTGGAGGATCGCCCGCTCTTCGTCCGAGACGATCGCGAGCCGTTCCACCTCCTCCGGGGTCGCCATCACTGCGAGGGGTTGTTCCGTCCGGCCGAGGCGGCGTTTCAGAACCCCCGCCGCCTCCTCGGTGCAGGCGATATGAAATCCCCCGATCCCGCGGATGGCGACGATCGAGCCCGCGTCGAGGAGGGCCGCCGCTTCCCGGATGGGGTCTCCCGCCACCGCCGTTCCGTCGGCCCGGAGGAGGGCGAGACCCGGCCCGCAGGTCGTACAGGCGATCGTCTGGGCGTGGTGGCGGCGGCACGACGGGTCGGTGTACTCCCCCTCGCAGGCGGGGCAGACCGGGAACTCCGCCATCGACGTACGCTCCCGGTCATAGGGGATGGTATTGATGATGCTGTACCGGGGCCCGCAGTTGACGCAGGACGTTGCCCAGTACCCCTCGTATCGGCCGCCCTGCGCGAAAATATCGGCGATGCAGTCGTCGCAGATGGCGACGTCGGTCGGGATGAACCCCGAGAGGCTCCCGGAGTTGCTTTCGAGGATGGTAAACCCTTCGGTCTGCCCGCCGCGCAGATTCTGGACATCTACGGAATCTATCTGAGATAATGGCGTTCCTTTAGAAACAGCCACCAGAAACTCCTCGAAGCGCTCGCCGAACGCATGGATCTCGACCTCGCTCCCGAGGTTTTTGACCGTCCCCGTGATCCCGAATTCCCTCGCTTTTGCATAGACAAAGGGACGAAACCCGACGCCCTGGACGATGCCCCGGATGATGATTATGCCACTGGTACGCATTGAGATTTCAGCAAAAATTTATGGAGTTATACCACCATATAACAATAGGGTATCGCAGTGACGGGACATATTAAAATTCTTAACGATCCAGTAGAACTGGTTCCTCTTCTCATAACGTTCAATAATGTCGATTATAAAAAGATCTACGAGCTCCTGAACAAGGCCTGGCTGACCGAGGAAGATCTGGTGGCGTATGCCGGCCCCTCGACAGTGACCGAGTGCCTTGCTATCCTCAAGAAGGGAAACCTGATCGAAGAACAGTGGCGGATGCCCAAGCCCGGAGAGAAGCCGTTGAAGGAGTACCGCGCGACATACAGCAAGTTCCGGGCCAGTTTCCAGTGTTCCATGGGCGATATCGGAGATCTGCTGCACATCGCCGTCTCGAACGACGAGGGTCTCCGCACGATTGTGGACTCGGTCGAGCAGGAGATCGTGGCCGGAACCACCTCCATCGGCGATATCTCCCGAAAATACGGGGTCAGCCCCACTTTCATCAAGGGACTGGCGAAGAGGATCCCCGGTCTCGACGTGAAAGGGCAGGGAATGGTGCTGCTTGACCGAATTCACTGACGACCCTCTTTACGTCATCCTGCGCAGCAAACGGGAGGCCACCCGGTTCCAGATTCTCGTAGAGGTCGCTGAACACCAGCCGGCCGTCCGCCAGCAGGAGATCGCCGCGAAACTCGGGGTGACGCCTCAGGCCGTCTCCGAGTACATCCGGGAACTGGTTGACGAAGGGCTGGTCACCGCTCATGGCCGGGGCCGCTACGAGGTGACGAAGAACGGGATCGAGTGGGTTCTGCATCACGCCGAGGCGCTTGAGTCCTACGCCCGCCACGTCAACCGCGATATCATCCAGCAGGTGGCGGTCTGGACGGCCATCGCCCGGGACGATATCCGGAAGGGGGATACGGTCGGTGTCTTCATGCAGGACGGGTGGCTTTATGCAACGAAAGAAGAGCAGAGCGCCACCGGCCTCGCGACCATGGACGCGGCACCGGGAGAAGACCTCGGCGTCGCCCAGTTGAACGGCATCATCCAGCACGAGGAGGGGCTCATTCACGTCTGCAAGGTGCCGCGGGTGGAGCGGGGCGGGTCCCGGCAGGTCAGCACGGATCTTCTCCGCGAGGCGATCCGGGACGTCGAGATGGTGGGCGCCGTCGGCCTCGAATCCTACGTGGCCCTCAGGAAGGCGGGCATCGAGCCGGATATGTTCTTTGGCTCAAGGGAAGGTGTCGTCGAAGCGGCGTTTCACGGTCGGGAGTGCGCAATTTTTATCGTCGATGAGGAGTTTACCGATTTCCTCAAACGTCTGGAGACGGTGGGGCTCACCTACACGATCCACGACCTGATCCCGTCATGAAAGTCATTGTCCAGCCCCAGAAAGGCACGTATAAACTGTTGTTCGTCGAAGGCGGCCGTGTCGAAGGTTCGGGTTTCGTCGACCTGACTGCGACCCCGAAGGGTCAGCGGCCGAAGAACTTCAAGATGCGCCGGCGCGGCAAACAGCTCAAGCCCACCCCGACCCGCGATCTCATCGCCCTGTTGCGCCGCTCCTCGGTGCTCCTTGCAGCGAGGAGCCCTGAGTTCGAGTCGTTCCTTGCCGATCTCCAGATCTCATGGTCGCGGATCAATATCTGCCGGTTCTGCCAGCTCGAGGACCGGTTCGTGCCGGTCGACAGGACGACCGGTGTGCGGTACGGCGGCGAGTGGATCTGCATGGAGTGCGCAAAGCGTGAGATGCGCCGGGAGCTTGGTTACCTGGGGAAGTTCGGCGGCTCGGTGCTCGTCCACCTGGAGAAACTTCTCGTTCAGGTTCGCGATCTCGACCGGGTGCTGGCGTCGGTGGGGCCCGAGCACCCCGACCGGAAGCGGACGCTCTTTGACCGGCTCGAGGCACACGAGGTTCAGGAGACCGCCCATATCACCGACCTGCCGTTGCCTCCCGCATTCGCGAAGGCCGCCGGGGTCGAGTACCTGATGCCCGTCCAGCAGCTCGCCGTCCAGAACGGCCTCCTCGAGGGGCAGCACCTCCTGGTCGTCGCGGCCACTGCGAGCGGCAAGACCTTCATCGGGGAGATGGCCGGGATGAAGAACTTCCTCGAAGGCCGGGGGAGGACGCTCTTTCTGGTTCCGCTGGTCGCGCTCGCGAATCAGAAGTATCAGCGGTTCCGCGACCGCTACGGCCATCTCGTCCGGGTCACGCTGCAGACCGGGGTGAGCCGTCTCAACCTCCCCGAGACCCGATCCTCAGGGGACCGGGACGTCAACGCTCCCGTGGTGGTCGGAACCTACGAGGGAATCGACCACGCTCTCCGGACCGGGCGATCCTTGAAGGATATCGGGACCGTCGTCATCGACGAGGTGCAGATGCTCGAAGACCCGGAGCGCGGCCACCGTCTCGACGGACTGATCGCCCGGCTCAAGCACATCGCGCCCGAGGCTCAGTTCCTCTATCTCTCGGCCACGATCGGGGCTCCCGGGCTGCTCGCGGAGAAACTCCAGGCAAACCTTGTCCGCTACGCGGACCGGCCGGTCCCGCTCGAGCGCCATCTCATCTTCGTCGAGAGAAACAAGAAGATCAACTTCATCAAGCAGATGGTCGCCGAGGAGTTCAAGATACGGTCGTCGAAGGGCTACCGCGGCCAGACGATCGTCTTCACGAACTCCCGCGCCCGCTGCCACGTCATCGCCGACGCCCTCGGAAAGAACGCCGCCCCCTACCACGCGGGGCTGACCTCCCAGGAACGCCGCGACGTCGAGCGGCGGTTTGCAAACGGGGAAGTTGCCGCCGTCGTGACCACGGCGGCGCTTGCCGCAGGCGTCGATTTCCCTGCATCGCAGGTGGTCTTCGATGCCCTGGCGATGGGCATCAAGTGGCTCACCGTCCAGGAGTTCCACCAGATGATGGGTCGGGCGGGCCGTCCGGACTTCCACGATCTCGGCCGGGTGGTCATCCTGGCCGAGCCCGGGGGATCCTACTCCCGGGCGTCCGGGAAGACCGAGGAGGAGGTCGCCGTCGGCCTCCTGCGAGGCGAGATGGAGGAGGTCGCGCCCGAGTACGACATGGAGCAGAGCACGGAGGAGTTCGTCGCGAACGCCGTGGTCTCGAACGGCGACGAGCAGCAGGTCATCAAGATGACCCGCGCGATGGTCGGGACGCTGGAGCCGGCCCTCCCCACGCTCCTCGACTACGGTCTGGTCAAGCGGCGGGCAGGGCGTATCGAACTCACCGATATGGCCCGGGTGATGGCCGAGCACTTCATCGGCGCCGAACGGTTGATGGAGATCATGGATCTCGTCCGGCGCATGGACGATGCGGCCGAGATCGTCGCGGAACTCGAGTGTGCCGAGGAGACGACGCCGTAGGGTTTTTTTTGAGGCTGTCGGGAGAGCCGCCTGGAAAAGATGGCTCTCCCAGAAACCGCGTTTATTTGTGCGCTTAAAGTTTACTTGTCCCCCTGTTTCACGTTTCGGGACGTTGCAACCCCGTGCACGGATTTCCACCGGACATCGCACCTTCGGTGCTCCAGCTCCGTTCCTGCCGGAACGTCGCTTATCGCCACGCACTGCCCCCGCCCCCGGGGCGGGGTGCGACGGGCTGTAGGGCCGGAGCATGAGCACCGAAGGTGCGGAGGAGGAGGCCGGAGGCCGGGTGGGGTGGGGGTTACAGGCATTCATTCCGACGTGGAGACAGGGGAGGGGGGATGCTCCCCCTCAAACCCTACCGGCTTCTCGTGCTCCGTTCCTGCCGGAACATCGCACTCCCCGTCAGCCCCACCCCCACGTGGCGATAGCCACCACGGTCCACTGTATTTGGACTCTCTTGTCTCAACAGGTCTATTGGCGATCAACAGCACTGCAGTATTCTCAACCATCACTGCAGGTTCACTGGCTTCTCACATCCCGGCCGGGTACAGCCCAAACCCCCTCTTCCTACCGATACCTCTCCAGATACTCCCGCACCTTCTCCGACTCCACCCAGCCTTCGTCGAGTTGCTTGAGGATCGCCTTGATCTGCCGGACCTGCTCGCGGATCTTCTCCGCCCGCGGATCATCGATGAGGTCGGCCATCCCCTGGACGACCTGAAGGGGGTTTCTGATGTGGTCGGTCAGAACTGCGAACTGCTCGATGTTCCTCTCGATCTGCCGGTATGCCTCCATCCTCTCCCGCTCGATCCTCTCCCGCTCTTTCATCTCGCGCCTGAGGTTCTCGTTTGCCGCCCGGAGTTCATCTGTTCGTTGCGTCACCAGTTCCTCAAGGCGGTAGCGGTAGTCCAGCAACTCCTTCTCGGCCCGCCGCCTCTCCGTCACGTCCCGGGCGATGATGAGGATGGCCGGCGTGCCCCCGAGGGTGATGCGGTGGATGCTCGCTTCGACGGGGATCCGGTTGCCCTCCCGGGGGATCAGGTCGGCGGAGTGCAGGCGCAGGTCGCCCTTCTTGAAGTCGCTCCGGATGAGGATGACCGATCCCGGGGCGAGGGCGAAGAGTTCGTCCCGGGTATACCCGAGGCACCGGCAGGCGAGCGCGTTCGCATCCAGTACCCGGTAGGGCGTCCCTTCCCTCCCGACGGCACATACCAGCAGGAAATCGTTTCCGCTATCAAAGAGGAGACGGTAACGGTCCCTGCTCTCCTGGAGATCGCGCCGGGAACGGTCCAGTTCTCCGAGCATCAGGTTGACCTCGTCCACAAACCGCGAAACCGGGTCGCCCCGGGCGGCAGGGAAGCGGGCCGGGGGACTGCTCGTTGACCTGATACCTTCGATGCTTGAGTCCATGCCGGCGATGCGTGCGGCGACTTCCCGCTCCTTGAGCCAGATTCCGAGCAGCCCGAAGGCGATGCAGACGACGAGGAGTTCGATGAGCAGAACGCCGGGAGAGGTCAGGATATCGCCGGAGATGCCAAACGGGAGAATAAGCGCGAAGGGGATCCGGTTGCGAGGCCGGGGCATACGGTAGGCCGGGGGGGAAAAAGCGGGGGACAGGGGGTGGTCGTTGCAGGAGGCCATGCCGTTATACCGAGTCGCATATACCGGGGCAGATTCCTGCCCGTGGCCTGCGGGACTGACCGGGGAGGTCATCCGGTCGCCCCGCAGGTGTCTACCGTGGTGGTTCCGGGGCGCTTTTTATCCGTGCGCCTTTGTATCCCATGATAGTAAATGTAGTATATATATGTTGCCTATACGGGGGAGAAGTTTACAGCGTAAATTCGATTTTTTATATCGGTTGAGGGGACCTTGCGGGACACCGAAGCAGGTGTGTCGGTCTTTTGGCAGACTGATCCGGGGGGCGGAGGAGACCTATCCGGACCCGGGACTCTCATTCTTATCGGCTGCGCGGGCGCTCCTCTGCATCATCACCGCGAAGATCACGGTTCCGAGGAGGCTTATCGCGCCGCCTACGTAGAAGACGGCGTCGATGCCGATGTAGTCCATGAAGACGCCCCCCATCAACGGTGCGATGATCATGCCGATCCCGAAGACCGTGTTGTAGGCGCCCATCGAAGTTCCCATCCCGATCGTTCGGCCCGCATCGACCGTCAGGGCCATGATGGCCGGCTGCTGGATGGCCCCCCCGATACCGACGAAGGAGGTGATCAGGAGCAGGGGGCCAAACGATCCCGATAGAGGAATCACAGCGATCGCCAGCGCTGTTATTGCCGAACCCACGACGATCAGGGTGACCTTGTTCCCGGTATCGGTGATCCTTCCCATCGGCACCTGGAGGAGCGCCATCAGGAAGGTGTTCGCGGAGAGGACGATGCCCACCTCGGTGGGACTGATCGCGATCAGCGGGCCGAAGATCGGAATGAAGACCATCATGCCTCCACGCCCGAGTGCGCTGATGAAGGAGAAGACCATGACCCCCCGCATGACCGGGAGCCTGAGGATCTCCCGGAGCGGGACCGCGTTCCCTTCGGAAACCGTGAACGTGCCGCTTTTCGCCTCCGGAAGGGAGATGCCGACGAGGAGCGTGGCGAACGCCGAGAGGGCGGCCATGACGTAGAAGACCGAGTCCAATCCGAACGTGTCGTTCAGGAAGCCCCCGAGCAGCGGCCCCATCCCCATGCCGAGGAACATCGAGATGGAGAAGTTCCCCATATGGCTCCCCTCTTTCCCCTTCTCCGAGAGGTCGGCGACGTAGGCCATGGCTATCGGGACGACCATGGCCGATGCGAGGCCGTGGGCGAAGCGGACTGCGGTGAGCGAGTAAACACTGTCGACGATGATATACGCAAGCGACAGAACCGCGTACGCGAACATGCCGATGAGGATGATCCATTTCCTCCCCCGGCGATCGGATATCCGGCCGATGATGGGCATGAAGACCGACCGGGAGAGAGCAAAGGCTGAGAAGATGATGCCGAGCCAGATGCCGGTCGCACCGAGGTTCTCCGCGTAGATGGGCAGCAGCGGGCTGACGATCCCGAGCCCGAGCATGGTGGCGAAGACGGAGATGAATAAGACGTTATAGATGCGTTTGGCGGTATTCATGCAAGTTACACTCGAATAAGGATCAGGCCCGCGAATCGGGTCTGCGGGGGGTTGTTCTACAGTTGCGGGGAAAAGAGTTGGTGGTACTGCGCCTTATATATTAGGTCGCGGTTCGGAATCACATCTGGTGTGCGACGCAGCACCACCGGTCGTAGAGCGGATCACGCCGGTTCTCGAAGATCTCGGTCTTCCTGCCTTCTCGTGTGCACCACTCTTCCACTCTGGCAGCCTCCTCCTCCGTGCCGACGGTGATCAGCGTCTCGCTGGTGAGAGCGAGGAGGTTCGCGACGATCGTTCTCCAGAGGGTTGTATTGTAGGAGTAGATCTCCCCGACCATGAAGGCCGCGCCGAGGGGAACCGGGTCGATATAATGGGACGCCTTCTGCGCGTCGATGCAGATGGTGTCTGAGGGCACGAGACGCCCTTTCGAGAGGCCGAGCGCGAGGAGCGCCGGATCGTTGTCGTAGGCGAGCGCCCGCACCCCTCCCGCCCGGAGAGCCGCGGTGCCGACCCCCGACCCGCAGCAGCAGTCGAGACAGGGTGTTCCCGCGCGGTCGCCCCAGACCTCGTCGAGGAGGTCGCGGATCTTTCCTTCCCGGTCGTGGCGGAGGTCTTCGAGGGCGGGGAACGTGGTCGCCAGCAGTTCCGTGCTGTAGTACTCGCGGACCGCCGAGAGCCATCTCTCCCGGCTCTCCTGGTAGATCTCGCCGCCGACCGCCTCGAAACACTCGATGGCGGCGAGCGTCGGCTCCCGGAAGAGGAACGAGGCTGCGTGCCACCCCTCGTCGTCGTGGAGCGCGAGCGCGATCGGCTCCTCCTTCTCGTCGACCAGGAGGCGGCCCTCGTCCGGCGCTATCCGGAGCAGCAGCAGCGTGCACGAGTCTACCGCCAGGTCCGAAAACGACGGCTCGACCAGCCGGCACCCCTCGACCTCGAGGATCTCTGCAACCTTCATGCCGCCCGCCTCTCGATCTTCATGCCGCCCGGCGCCCGGATGACCCCGTCCACGCGTGCGTCTTCGTGCAGGGTGAGACGTTTGCAGGAGACGTTCCCGAGGATATGCACTTCCTGCTCGATCGTCACGTCGCCGTCGCTCTGGACGTCGCCGTGAACGGCCGTTCCTCTGGCGATGCTCGCACCTTCGCGCGCATGAAGGCTCCCGAAGATCGTCGTCTCCTCCCGGACGGCGATCGAGCCGGCGCGGATGTTCCCGTGCAGCCGGCACCCGGCCCCGACAGCCATCTTCTCCGGAACGGCGAAGGTCTGCATGTTGAGGACGGCGCCGCCCGGGATCATCAGCGGCGTGGCGGTGGGAGTGGTCTCGTCGTCGTCGCCGAAGAGTTTCTCGAGGACGGAACTCAGCTCTTCCTCCTTCTCGATCCCGAGGACGGCCACCAGGTACATCACGATGTAGATGATGACCGGCATCGGGTTTCGGATGGAGATCCAGCCTTTCGCCTCGAACCCGCGCTCGATCTGGACGTTGTCCCCGATATCGAGGTCGCCCTTGACGACCAGTTTGCCCAGGATCTTCACCCCTTCGCCGAGGTAGGCGTCCTCCTCGACGACGACGTCCCCGTTGATCTCGCACCAGTTGTCTATCCTGGCGTCGCCGCTTGCAACGATGTTGCCGTTGATCTTGCTGAATTCACAGACCACGACATCGTTGCCGAAGAGGCCGTAATCGATCCGGCACCGCTCGCCGATGACGATATCCTGTTCGGTCTTGAGCGTCCTCTCCTGGAGCTCGGTATTGTCCGGGAGGGTGCAGCCCTTGATCCAGTCGTGGTCTCCTGTCGGTTCCATTTACCCGGTATAATCTTCATGCCCCATACTTATGACTCTTATTAATTAGATCCAGGGTGATCGGCATGAGATCGCGGCCGCGGATACGGTGAAGCCCACCCTCCGCGCACGAGATCTCGTCGAACCGGTTCGTCCGGTCGATCCGGACGCCCGGCCCCCGGATGACGACCGGAACCGGGTCGGCGCTGTGGTCTTTGACCGAGCAGGGCGTGCTGTGGTCGGCGCAGATGACGATCAGCGTCTCCTTGAGATCGAGCAGCGGCGCGAGGGCCTTATCAATCACTTCGATGAAGTCGCGTTTCTGGATGCCTTTGCCGTCGTGACCGGCCTCGTCCGCGCCCTTGATATTCATCAGCACGAAGTCCTTCCGGCCGAGTTCGCCTATCGCCGCCCGCACCTTGGCGTCGAGATCGGAGTCGGCCGACCCGGTCGTCCCCGGCACCGGGATGTGCTCGAGCCCCACGACCTTCCCGATCCCGGAGATGAGGGTGGCCGCCGAGATGACGCTCCCGGAGAGCCCGTAGCGCTCGGAGAACTGCGGCAACTCGCCCATCTTTCCGGCACCCCGGATCAGGAGGAGATTTGCGGGCGGCAGTCCTTCCTCCATTCGCCGGACGTTCATCGGGTGGTGATACAGGATCTTGCCTGACTGGCGGATGAACTCGTTGCAGGCATCGGCGGTCTTTCTGTCCGCCGGGTCGTCGGTGCAGGGCCGAATCGTGAGCGGCTGCACCCCCTCTTTCTTCGGGTCGTTCGAAGAGACCTTATCGCCGAGCCCTTCCCCGACGAGAGCGAGGGCTGCCCGGTGGCCGGCGCCCGCCTCGAACCGGAACTCCAGGCCGAGCGCCGAGAGGTCGACGCCGTCCCGGATGGCCTCTGCAAGCGGTTCCGTCCCGGATATCCGGCCGGCCCGGCGGTCGGTAACGAGGCCGTCCGCGTCCACGGTGCCGAAGTTGCACCGGAAGCCGATCATCCCGGCGGTCATGTGGATGCCGGTTCCTTCGGCCTCGAGCGGGCCGCGGCCGGTGTAGAACTCCTGCGGCGGGTAGCCGAGCAGGGCGAGGTGGGAGGTGTCGGACCCGGGCCGTATCCCGGGCGCGACGGAATCCATGATCCCGCATATGCCTTCAGCGGCGAGCCGGTCGAGAACCGGGGTTCGTGCGGCGGCGAGGGGGGTCAATCCGTCCAGCGCTTCGCAGGGGCGGTCGGAGATCCCATCCAGTACCAGGAAGAGAACCTTCTCAGCAATCATCGAGAACAGATGAGATCCGTAACGTGATTACTCTTCCCGGTAGGCAACCGAGATCCGGGTCGCCGGATAGCCCTTCTCCTTCTGGACGAGTGCCAGGCACCGCTCGATCCGGAGAAGCGCCTCCTGTGCGAAGATCTCGCTCTCCTTGCGGCGCTCCTCCCCGCACCCGAGCATGATGAGGATGTTGGCCGTCTTGATGATCTCGGCCGAGAGACACCGGAGTTCTCCAGCGAGTTCCTCGCCGAGGACTGCTCTCATGTCGCACGCGCAGTTATAGAGCTGGTGCGAGCACTGCTCGAGCATCGCGTTCGAGGCGAGAACCCGGGCGCTGCCGCTCTCCCTCTCCCGGAGTTCGTCCCACTCCCGGTGGAACCGGACAATCATCCTCACGATGATCCCCCGCGCCATCGTCTGCTGCTCGTCGAGACCCTGACGATTGAGCACGACCCGGTTCGTTCTCCGCCCTTCGACCATCATTGCCGTCACCTCCCTCTCGTCTTCCGGCGGATGCATACCCCGTCATGGAGCATATACCCTTCGCGCCGTTCCCGCCGGGTGAGCGAGGGGGCGTGAAGGCAATGGGATTGCAAAAATAAGGTGAGCAGCCGGCCTTATATGGCCGCAACCTGCTCGAGTTTGGACTTGGTGATCTCGACCCGGCGGATCGGGTAGATCGTCTTGACGACCTTGAAGATGTCCCGGGCCATGTCGCCGGAGACGATCTCCTTGACCAGGGTCTCGAAGTCGCTCTCTGCCGCCCTGGCAGCGAGGGCCTGCGAGATTGCCTGCCGTACGGCGTGCACCTGGCTCTGCTCGGCCCTCGAGAGGGTGAGACAGACGACCGTCACCCGCAGGAGTTTCTTGTCCTTGCTGACGATCGGGTGGATGGTGTCGATGCGGGATGCCCGCCGCTTGACCATCGACCGGAGGTAGTCGCGGGTCACTTCGTGCCCGACGAACTCGGTGTACGCGGCGTCGCCTGCGACGTTGTTGATCTTGAACCTCATCTTGATGTGGGACTTGGAGTAGTCCTGCACGACTTCGCCGAGCGTAGCGGTCATGACGCGGCCGACCATGTTCTCGGGGTCGGCGGAGATGGCGTCACCGATCTCGGCTTTGCCGAAGGCGTCGGGTACGTAGACACGGTACCACTTCTTGGCCTTCCAGCCTTCCAACCTTCTTCCAACCTGTTTCTTCTTTGCCATGGTATCACTTCTCTCTTATTATCGATTTTTCAGCCCATTTGATCCTGATTCCACTCCGGACTTCTCCGATCCGCTCTGCCGCCGTCTCGTGGCGGCGCTGCATACGTCCTCCGCGATCGCCAGGTTCATGAGGTAGTCGTCCACCGAGGCGATGATCGACCTGAGCCTGGTTCCGTCGATCTCGGCCCGCACCCTCTCCTCGATCGCGGTTGTCCGGATCAGGGTGAGGTTGTCGGGTTCGAGTGCCGCGGCCACGCAGCCGGGGAGGCTGTGCGGCGTCTCGATCGTGCCCTCGATCCGGATCATGCCGGAATCGCCTCCAGGAGCGCTTGCCTGAACCGGTCGGCCTGATCGGCGGCGATCCGGGCGCCGGCTCTCAGGCGGTGCCCGCCGCCCCGGCCGCCGCACGCCTCCGCGATCGTTCGCATCAGCGCCTCGAGGTCGAGGTCGATGCCCGGCGGGCAGCGTGCCGAGACGGAGCAGTCATCGCCGTTCCTGCCGATGACGAAGACGGGCCCGGTCTGGACGAAGTCGTTTGCGAGCGCGTCCGCGACGTCGCTTGCAACACCTCCGTTGTCCACGCTGAAGATGGCGACGCGTTCGTCGAGGCGGCGCGCCCCGCGGATGCCGGCGACGACCTCCTGCCGGTAGCGGGCGGCGATCTCCCAGGCTTCCTGGATCGCGTGGCTCGAACGGAGACAGAGCGATGCGCCGACATCTCCGTTCCCGGCCTTGCCGCAGGCGTCGACGACGGCGGTGAGATTCAACGCCTCGTCGATCACCTCCCGGCCGAGGCTGTAGGTGGTGCCCCAGATCCCCGAGAGTGCGGAGGCCGAGGCACTGGGGGCGGCCGCGAGGACGACCCGGGTGAGGAGCGACTCGGTGTCCATGTCGTCCTCGTCGGTGACCTCGGCAACCAGCGTTCGGGCGGCGTCGGGCTCGCCCGAGAACCCCGTGAGGTAGGGGTCGACGGCGAGCGCGAGTTGCTCGACGAGCCATCTCCCCGGGAGGCGGAGGCCGCGCCGGGGCGTTATGAACCCGTTCGCGATGCCTTCGTTCACGATATCCCTGTTCGGGCCGTCGAGTGCCTGGCCGTCCCCGATGATCCCGAGGAGCGCGAGCCCCGCGAGATCCCGGTTGTCTCCCATGCGCTGGGCGACGAGGTAGGCCGCGCCGGCCGCCGAGAGGTTCCGGTCGCCGTCGACTCCGGCAAGGTGCGGGTTGACATGATAGTCTCCCTCGAAGCGGGGCAGGTGGTGATCCACCACCATGACGTCGCCGGGGAGGTCCGTGAGTGCCGATCCAAAGTCGCAGAGAAGCACGCTGCCGTCGCCGGGGAGGTCGGCCGTGGCGATGCCGGGGCGGATCCTCAGCCGGAACTGTCCGCCCTTGCGGAACATGGCGTGGCAGAGGATGGATGCGGCGGCTATACCGTCGGCATCGTGGTGCGCCAGCACCTCCACGAACTCCTGTTCGAGCAGGTGGTCGGCCAGGCTTGCAGCAGCGGCGTCAAGCGACATGGATCATCAGCGGGTGAGCAGGATCTCCGCGGTCTCCGGTTTGTATGTCCAGCCTTCCGGCATCCGTCCGGACTTGACGTAGTACTTGACCAGTCTGCGCACCTTGGACTCGGCGATCTGCAGCTGACGCTTGTTGTGGACGTCTTTGTTGTTCTCCGCAAGGTGTTTCCTGATCCCGAGTGCTTTCTGCATCAGGTTCCGAAGATCTTCGGGGATCTCGGATTCAAGCCCGTTCTCGCGGAGGATTTCGTTTATGCGCTTGCCGGTGGCGAGCTTGACGTCGGGTACGGCGTACCGATCCCGCAGCGCAAGGCCGATCTGGCTGGTCGACATGCCGTCTTTACGAAGATCAACGACGATCTTCTCGATCTCTGTTGTGTCCGTGTTGGACCACTCGGGAGCCTCCTTCCGGTAGGGCCGGACGGAACCACTGGTTCCGCGACGCCGAGCGTACATTCTTGCCATTCATGCACCTCCGATAGGTATACTATGTTAAGTCCAGAAAAGAGTCCTTTTACTGACTAATCTCTGTAATCCCGAGCCCTTGCGGGCAGTGCTTCCGGGAGCACGTCGGACTTACCACAGCCAGCACGTAGTCGTGCTGCAGTATCGTTCGCTACAAGATGCCTTAAGGATATCGGAGGCGTGTCCGGTTCCCCAGAAAATGCGATTCCTGGGGTTTTATCATGTTTTAGAGTGAATCCTATGTATAATGGGTGTTCACCCGGACTACACTCTCGCGAATGCTCCTGCAAAGGAGCATCTCCTCACTTATGGGATCATCGTCTCCACCCTGCTTGCATTCACCATTACTGCATACTGCCTCTCCGCGGGGATATTTGTGGTCTGCTCCCACCTCTTCTACGTCCCGATCATACTCGTGTCCTATCGCCATCCCAACCGGGGCATCGCGTTCGCCGGTCTGCTTGCCGCGGGCTATCTCGCGGGGATCATCGCTCTCTCCCCGGGCAGCGGGTTCGAGATCCAGAATGCCCTGCTCCGAACCGCGCTCTTCTTCGTCGTCGCTGCAGTCGTGTCGCAACTCTCCGCCCGCCTGCAGGCACGGGAGAACCGGTACCGGGGGATATTCGAGACGTCCGGCGCGGGGCTCTTCCTCTTCTCGCCCACGACCGGGAAGATCGAGGAGATGAACCGGGGGTGCGCCGAGATGCTCGGGTATCCCCATGACGCGGTCCCGCCCCTGGATGTTGCTGCGGTCTGGCCCGGGTATGCCGCAACCCCGGGGGTGAACAGGATTGAGAGCCTGGACTGCACCCTCGCCGGGCGGGACGGGAGACCCTGCCCTGTTCTCCTCTCGGCGAACCTGCTCCCCGACCCGGATCTGGTCTGCGTGGCGGTCACCGGGACGACGGAGCAGAAGCGGGCGGAGAACCGGCTCCGGCGCTCGGAGGAGACCTACCGGGTCATCCTCAACACCTCGGATGTGGGGGTTCTCCTCAGCGATCCGGGCAGACAGATCGTGGAGACGAATGCGGCCGCAGTCCGGCTCTTCGGCGGGGCCGGGCCGGAAGACCTGATCGGCCGGAACCCCGAAGACCTGATCGCAGAGGGGTCACGTGAGGCTGCCCGGATCTACCGGGAGCGGGTTCTCTCCGGGGAGACGCCTGCGCCGGCTGAGTGCGTCTTCTGCAGGCTTGACGGCAGTGGGTGGCCCGGGGAGGTCTCGGTCACCCACCTTCCGAGGGACGGCGACGCCCCGGAGCGGCTGGTTCTCTCTATCCGGGACGTCACCGAACGGCATCGAGCGGCAAAGAGGATGCGGGAGGAGAACCGGCGCCTCTCGATCGTCAACGAGGTGGTTGCCGCTGCGACTGCGTCCCGCCGGCTAGACACCCTTCTCGGCGCCTCGCTCGAGAAGATCGTCGACCTGCTCGAGTTTGACGAGGGCGCGGTCTACCTGATACGCCGCGGGAGCGATACGGCGGTTCTCCATGCCCGGGAAGGGGCGGATCCGGTTCTGCCGGAGACGATCCGTCCCGCCGATCTCTTCTGCGGGGCTCCCGTCCCGGCAGGCGAGGTCTACTGCATCGAGGATTGCCAGGAGCGATACCCTGGCTCCAGCATACGGACTCTTGCCATGGCGCCAATTCCCGGCGATGACGGGCCGGTGGGCTGGATCGCGGTCGGACGCAGGGTCCGCGATACCGTCCCGGAGAGCGAGCGCGATATCCTCCTCAATATCGGGAAGGAACTCGGCAACGTGGTCGTGAAGGGGATGCTTCACGAGGAACTGGAAGCGGCGCTCTCGGAGGTCAACCTCTACGTGGATATCCTCACCCACGATATCAACAACGCGAACACCATCGCACTGGGCTACCTGCAGATGTACCTCGAGTTCGCTGCCGGAGAGGACGGGGCGATGGTCGGGAAGTCGCTTGCGGCCGTTCACCAGAGCAACGAGATCATCCGGAACGTATCGACGCTCCGCAGGCTCAAGGCCGGACCCGTGGAACTCGGGCCGGTTCCGCTTGCGCCCGTGATCCGGGGGATCTGCAGTTACCAAGCGGACGCCCGCGTCACCTGCAACGGAGCGGACGCAACGGTTCTTGCCGACGATCTCATCGGTGAGATCTTCACGAACCTTATCGGCAACGCCGCGAAGTTCGGGGGGCCGGAGGTTGAGATCGCCATCAGCGTCCGGGAGGAAGGGGAGACGGTCATGGTGACGGTTGCCGACACCGGCCCCGGGATCCCCGACGACCTTAAGCCGCGTATCTTCGGGCGCTACCAGCGTGGAGAGACCAAGAAGAGCGGGAAGGGCCTCGGCCTTTATATCGTCTGGATGCTCCTCGAACGTTACGGGGGGAAGGTTCTCGTCGGCGACCGGGTTTCGGGCCGTCCCGGGGAGGGGGCGGCCTTCACGCTCACCCTGCCCCGTTACCGCCCGGCTGCGGCTGCAGGTGAGCCGAATGTTTAATCTTCTCCCGGGTCAACATGTAATGGTACCAATGCGATAGTAGTCTAATGGTAGGACAGGGGCTTCCCAAGCCTCTAGTCCGGGTTCGATCCCCGGCTATCGCATGGCTTTTTCTCGCGTTTTCTTGTTCTCCGATCCGGTTCCCCTGTGCTCTCACACCCGCTCTTCGTCGCTTTCTATAGCGATCTCGAACCGGCAGTGATCGAATCCCATCGAGTAGCACCGGGTCTCGACCGCTTCTGCCGGCCGGCCGTGGTGACAGGAGAAAAGCGCCCGGAGGATGCCTGAGTCGAACGCACATGCAGGTTTCCCGGTGACGGGCAGGTCGGCGCATTCGAAGCAGTCGTAGATGAGGAGGACGAGCGGTTCCGTCTCCGCGATCTCGATCCGGCCGAGGCGGTGCTCCTCCCAGAACCGGGCGATATTCGCGCAGAACCCTCCCGTATCCGGGTCGGCAACCGCCGGGTAGAGTTCTTCGCCCAGCCATTCCCCGGCCCGGGTGAGGAGCGGGTCGAGGAGGACTCCCTCCTGCATGAGCGCCACGCGGATCGTCCGAAACGTGAGCCGGTAGAATGCGAAGGGGTCACCTGACCCGGGTCGATACATCCCTGCATAGGCGGCGAGGTCATCGGCCACCCGCGTCTCAGGTAAGACGCTTGCGACGAGATCGCCGGTGAGGAAGAAGATCTTTCTCCGGGAGTCCTCCGGGTCGGGCCGCGACCCGATCACGCCCGCCGCCGCGAGGTCCTGGAGGTGCACCGAGACCGTCGACTTGGCCCGTCCCGCAAGGATGACGAGTTCCTCGAACGTATGCTCGCGCTCCCGGAGGGCCGCGAGGATACTACGCCGCACCGGGTTCCCGACCGCCCGCGTTCCCCCCGGTGTCGAATAGAGATCTATGTCACGTTCCGGTCTCGGCCGGCCGGCCCTTCCCCTGCCGATCATTCCTTGCTCCATATATCTGGTCGAAAGGATGATATATCAAATGTTCGGATATACTAGTACGTTCGTATGACTGCGAACATTCGAGTGCTTGCTCCAGAACCTGCTCTCGTCGTCTACCCGGCCGGGGCGGCTGGCTGCAACCTGCGGGAGTGCTGCGACTGTCCACTCCCTGGAACAACCTGCAAGACCGACCTCATCCGCGGTGAGAGAATCGCTCACGCCGGATCCTTGATGCGGATGCCAACGCTTAAGGGCAAACATGTTGAGGTGGAGGCCGCCCGGAACGAATCCATTCCCCGACCCACCTGAACCCGTGCCCAAGGTACAGGGGTGAACTCATATGACGAAGACGGTACCCGACGTAATCTGCCCGTTCTGCGGGACGCTCTGCGACGACCTCGAGGTCGTCGTCAGCGATGATGGAAAGGAGATCCTTGAGGTCTACAACGCGTGCGCCATCGGCGCCGAGAAGTTCCTCCATTCCCAGGCAAAGGACAGAATCACCCGCCCCCGCATGCGGCAGGAAGACGAGTCCTGGAAGGAGATCTCGTACGACGAAGCGATCGAGTATACCGCCCAGATGCTCGCCGAAGCAAAGAAGCCCCTGATGTACGGCTGGAGTTCCACGAACTGCGAAGCCCAGGCCGTCGGCTCGGAGCTCGGCGAGCTGGTCGGAGCGGTCATGGACAACACTGCGACCGTCTGCCACGGAACATCCCTTATCGCGGTTCAGGATATCGGCATTCCGAGCTGCACGCTCGGCGAGGTCAAGAACCGTGCCGACCGGATCCTCTTCTGGGGCTGCAACCCGGCACACGCCCACCCACGGCACATGTCCCGCTACTCGCTCTTCCCCCGCGGATTCTTCACCGGCAAGGGCCACACCGGCCGCAAGATGATCGTCATCGACCCGCGCCCCACCGATACCGCCCGCGTAGCGGACATCCACCTGCAGGTCGAGCAGGGACGCGACTACGAACTCCTCAGCGCGCTCCGCATGGCGTTCAGGGGCGAGCAGCTCCCCGACGTAGTGGCGGGAATCCCGAAAGAGCAGATCAACGCGGCCGCCGAGACGCTCAAGAGCGGTCGGTTCGCGATCATCTTCTTCGGCATGGGCGTGACCCAGTCGCTCGGGAAGAACCACAACATCGACATCGCCATCGCAGTCACCCGCGACTTAAACGAGTACACGAAAGCAGCCATCATGCCGATGCGCGGGCACTACAACGTCACCGGCTCCGGCCAGGTCTGGGGCTGGCAGTTTGGGTTCCCCTTCGCGGTGGATCTCTCCCGCGGATTCGCCCGCTACAACCCCGGCGAGACGACCTCCAACGACCTGCTCCGCAGGGACGAGGTGGACGCCGTCTTCGTCCTCGGCAGCGATCCCGGCGCACACTTCCCGTTCAGTTCGGTCAAGAAGATCTACAACCTCCCGTCAGTCGTTATCGACCCCCACGAGACCCCGACCACCGAGGTCTGCAAGGTTCATGTCCCGGTCGCCTTCGTCGGCGTCGAGGTGGGCGGGTGCGCCTACCGGATGGACAACGTACCGATTGAGACGAGAAAAGTCGTCGAGCCCCCGGAGGGCATGATGACCGATGAAGAGTTCCTGAAACGTGTCCTCACGCGGGTCAGGGAGATCAAGGGAGTATAACCGATGGCAGAGTATCTTATCAAGAACGGTTTCGTCTTCGATCCGGTTCTCGGGATCAAGGGCGATAAGGCCGACATCGCTATCAAGGACGGCAAGATCGTTGAAACCAGCGCGATCAAGGACCCGAAGGTCATCGATGCGACCGGCAAGACCGTCATGGCCGGCGGTGTCGATATCCATGCCCATGTTGCCGGTCCGAAGGTGAATGTAGGCAGGAACTTCCGCCCCGAAGACAAGCTCTTCGGCTACAAGGCCAAAAGCGGCATCGAGCGGATGCAGGGCGGGTTCTCGGTCCCGACGACGATCCGGACCGGCTACAACTACGCCCGCATGGGCTACACGACCGTGATGGAAGCGGCCATGCCGCCGCTCTACGCCCGGCACACGCACGAAGAGATCCGGGATACCCCGATCATCGACCAGGGCGCCTACCCGGTCTTCGGGAACAACTGGTTCGTCCTCGAGTACCTGAAGAACCACGAGATCGAGAACACCGCCGCTTACATCGCCTGGCTGCTTCGCGCCACGAAGGGCTACGCAGTCAAGGTCGTCAACCCCGGCGGCACCGAGGCCTGGGCCTGGGGCCTGAACTGCGAGAACGTCCACGACCCGGTTCCCTACTTCGACATCACCCCGGCCCAGATCGTCAAAGGCCTCATCGAGGCGAACGAGTACCTCGGCCTCCCGCACTCGATGCACATGCATGCGAACAACCTCGGGAACCCCGGCAACTACACGACGACGCTCGATACATTCCGGCTCTCGGAGGGCATCAAGCCGAACAGCAAGTTCGGCCGCGACCAGGTGATGCACCACACCCACGTCCAGTTCCACTCCTATGGCGGAGATTCCTGGGCGAACGTGGACTCCCGGACAAAAGAGATCATGGACTACGTGAACTCGCACGAGAACATCACCATCGACATGGGTCAGGTGACGCTCGACGAGACCACGACCATGACCGCCGACGGGCCGTTCGAGCACCACCTCACTGAGCTGAACCACCTGAAGTGGGCGAACACCGATGTGGAACTCGAGACCGGCTCGGGTGTCGTGCCCTACGTCTACAGCCCGAACATCAAGGTCTGCGCCATCCAGTGGGCCATCGGCCTCGAACTCGCGCTGCTCGCGAAGGACTCCATGCGGGTTTACCTGACCACCGACCACCCGAACGCCGGGCCGTTCATCCGCTACCCGCGGATCATGAAGTGGCTGATGAGCCGGGAGGCCCGGGAGCAGCAGTTCGATGCCTTCAAGCACAGGGACAAGGTCATCGACGCGACCAACCTCGCCGGCATCGACCGCGAACTCGACCTCTACGAGATCGCGCAGATGACCCGGGCAGGACCCGCGAAGTCGCTCGGTCTTGCGCACATGTACGGCGGGCTTGCCCCCGGCCTCGAAGCGGATGTTGCGGTCTTCGACTTCAACCCGAACGAGCCTTACGCGCCCGACGATATCGAGAATGCCTTTTCGAGCGTGCGGTACCTCTTCAAGACCGGTGTCCAGGTCATCAACGACCACGAGATCGTCAGCAACGGCAACAAGCGGACGCTCTGGGTGAACGCAAAGGTCAACGAGAACCCGCAGGTGATGCGTGACGTCAAGGAGAAGTTCCTCCGCTATTACACCGTCTCCCTGAACAACTACGAGGTTTCCGGGCACTACCTCCCGAACCCGTATGTCATCGAGGTTGATGCTACCGGGTGAGGCGCGTTGCAACTATCATGCGAGTCGTTACTCCCCCGGGCCGGTCATACCACCTCCATTCCGTTCGCCGGAACGGCCGCATAGTATAACCTGAGGTTCCCGAGAGTTCGGGAACCCGGGGTGTCGGTTATCGCCGGCACCTCTCACCACCGCTCGATACCCCTCTTTTCCGGGCCCGGCCGGCCGGGTCATGATGCAGCGGTACCGGTCCGGGCAGAAGTGATCGATCTCGCGGTTCCGGCCTGTTCTCCACCCCGCGCTCATCTGGCGCTCCCCGGATCAAGATCGAAAGGGTGATATGAGATATGTTCCGATATTGGTATGTTCGTATTATGACGAACATTGTGAGGAACAACCATGATGGCTAAAGAACTCGCCCCCGGCGTCCACTGGGTCGGGGCTATCGACTGGAATCTCCGTGAGTACCACGGCTACACCCTCCCGGGAACGACCTACAACGCCTACCTCGTCCGGGGCGAGAAGACGGCGCTCATCGACGGGGCCTACCACGGGTTCGAGGGAGAGGTTCTCGGCCGCATCGGGGCTGTCTGCGACCCGGGCGTGATCGACTACATCGTCGTAAACCACATCGAGATGGATCATTCCGGAACTCTGCCCGAGTTCGTTCGCCGGATGCCCAACATCCCGATCTACTGCACGGAGCGGGCCCGTGCCGGGCTTGCCCGCCATTACGACACGAAAGGATGGAACATCAAGGTCGTCAAGTCCGGCGACACCCTCGACCTCGGGGGGAAGACACTCGTCTTCCTCGAGGCGCCGATGCTCCACTGGCCCGACTCGATGTTCACTTACCTTGCCGAGGACGCCATCCTCTTCCCGAACGACGCCTTCGGGCAGCACGTCGCGAGCGCCGCCCGGTTCGACGACGAGCTCGGGCGCGACGCGGCGATGGTCCACGCGCAGAAGTTCTTCGCGAACCTGATCGTGCCGCTCGCGCCGAAGGTCCTGAAGAAACTCGCCGAGGTCGGGGGGCTCGGGATCGATATCAGGATGATCGCGCCGAGCCACGGCGTCATCTGGCGGTCGTATGCCGGGGATATCCTCGAGGCATACACCGACTGGAGCCGGGGGGTTGCAAAGGATAAGGTCACGATCGTCTACGACACCATGCACGGCTCGACCACGATGCTGGCGAAGGCGATCGCCGAGGGGGTCATGGCCGAGGGCGCCGACGTCCGGGTCTGCCTCCTCGCCGACGGGCGCTACGAAGGAACGCACCGGAGCGACATCGTCACGGATATCCTCGACTCGAAGGCGGTTCTCGTCGGGTCGCCGACGCTCCAGGACGAGGTCCTCCCCACGGTGGCGGGGTTCCTCAGTTACCTCCGCGGGCTTCGACCCGGCCGGTTGGGGGCGAAGAAGATCGGGTGCGCGTTCGGGTCCCACGGCGGTATGGGGGGCGCGGTTGCTCAGGCGGAGGCGGCCCTGAAGGCGGCCGGGATCGAGGTGATCGACGGCGGGTTCCACGTGAACTACCGCCCGGACGGTGACGAGATTGCCCGGGCTTACGAACTCGGGCGGAGGGTGGCGCGGGAGATCCGCATCCGGTAACACCGCCTCTCCCTCCTTTTCTTCCACCCTTCCCCGGCCGCGCAGGACGGAAGATGTAATCATGATGAGCGGTACCTACCTGCCGTGCTGCCGAACGGGACGAGCGTTCCATGGGGGGAGGTGCGGGCATGAAGCGCCGCCTCTGGATCGGGCTCTCGCTCCTCCTCAGCAGCGCGGCTCTCATCGGGCTGCTCGCAGCGACCTTCACCCCGGCAACACGGGCCTACCTCGGGGAGGTCGGCGTCGCCGCCCTCCTCCTCGCCCTCGCGCTCCGGGGCGGTTCGATTCTGTGCCGGGTGGTGCGGATCGGCGTCATCTGCCGCGGCCTCGGCTATACCGTGCCGTTATCGAGCCTCGCGATCACCCAGAGCCTCTCGCTCTTCGCCGGGTCGCTCACCCCCGGCCAGGTCGGCGGCGAACCCGTCCGGATCCACCGGCTCTCGCGTGCCGGGCTCGCCGTCGGGGACGCCGTCACCGTCGTCGTCGCGGAGCGGGTGCTCGACCTCGCGGTCTTTGCCTCCCTTACCTTCGCAGCCCTGTTTGCCGTCCGACATCTCTGGGGCTACCTCGCCGCGACCGTCCTCTACCCGGTGGCGGCCTTTCTCGTCCTTGTCTTCGTCCTTCTGCTCGCGCTCGTCGTCCTGGTCCGTCGCCCGTCCCTCGCGAACCGGATCATCGGCGGCGCTGCCGTCCGGGTGCTCGACCGGTGCGGCCGGAGCCGGCGCTGGCTCCGGTTCTGTCCCGGCTCGGACGGTGCGGAGAGGCTTACGGAGCGGATTGCCCGCGAGACCGAGATCTTTGCCGCGAGTTCTGCCCGGTTTGTGAGGGCCGATCCCCGGGCGCTCGGCGGCGCGATCTTGATAAGCATCCTCGACTGGGTCTTTCTCTTCTCTACGGCGTCGGCGCTGCTCGTCGCTCTCGATCTCCCGCCGTCCTTTCCCGAGTCGTTCCTCTTCCAGGGCATCCTCCAGATGATCGCGGCCGTCCCGCTCATCCCCGGCGCGGCGGGGATCGCGGAGCTCGGCGCCGCCACGCTGTACAGCCGGATCGTGCCCACCTACCTCCTCGGCCTCTTCGTCGTCCTCTGGCGGCTGATCCTCTACTTCCTCAACATCCCGCTCGGCTTCCTCGCGGCGGCTCTTGCGGCGAGGGAGAAGGCGGACATGCAGGGCACCGAAAACCTATAACCCTTAGAGACCAAAATCTATCCATTAACGCGGATATGACGAAAAATACCCAGTTCGTGAAACGATCGGAGGACGTTTCGCTATCCTGCCGGGGAGGGTCATGACCACCGATACCGAAATGTATGCCCTGAGTATCATCACCGAGAACAGGGCCGGCGTGCTGCGCGACGTGGCCACGGTGATGGCGGATTACCGGGCAAACATCCAGATGATCCAGCAGTCGATCATCGCCTCCGGCCCGAACACCGGGAAGGCCTACCTCTACTTCGAGTTCGAGGAGTGCGGGGATCACGGCAGACTCATCGCCGACCTGGCACGGGTGCCGTCCGTCGTCGACGTCACCATCTACCCGCCGTTCTCCCGGATATTCGGCTCGAGGGTGATCATCATCGGCGGCGGCGCGCAGGTGGCGCAGGTGGCGATGGGCGCCGTGAACGAGGCGGACCGGCACAACATCCGCGGCGAGCGGATATCGGTGGATACGATCCCGCTCGTCGGGGAGCAGAACCTGGCGCTCGCCGTTGATGCGGTGGCGCGGCTCCCCCGGGCGTCGATCCTGGTGCTCGCCGGGTCGCTGATGGGCGGCGAGGTCTCGCGGGCGGTGGAACGAGTCCGGGCGGCGGGCATCCCGGTGATTGCGCTCAAGATGGCCGGGAGTGTTCCTTCGCACGCCGACCTGATCGTGACCGATCCGATCCAGGCGGGGGTCTTTGCCGTGATGCACGTCAGCGGCAAAGCCGTCTTCGATATCAACCGCGTGAAGGGGCGCGAGTTCTGATGGATCCGATCGATATGGCCGTACGGGTGCTCTCGCGCGACGGGCTCGTTGTCTATCCCACCGAGACGGTCTACGGTCTCGGGGCGGACGCCCTCTCGGAGGACGCGGTGATGCGGGTGTACGAGGCCAAGAACCGGCCGGTGGGCAAACCGATATCGGTCGCGGTCTCGGATATGGAGATGCTTGCCGCCGTCGCGGTGGTGGACGATGCCGCCCGGGCGTTCATCGAGCGGTTCCTGCCCGGCCCGGTGACGGTGCTCCTCCCGGCGAAGTCCTGCCTTCCGACGGTGCTGACGGGCGGAACCGGTCTCATCGGCATACGGTGGCCCGACCACGAGATCGCCCTTGCCATCATCTCGCGGTATGATGCGCCGATCACGTCCACCAGCGCAAACATCTCCGACGATATCCCGCCGACCCGCCCCGAGGAGGTCTCCGTTCCCCACGACTACCTGGTCGACGGCGGGGAACTCCGCGGGACGCCGAGCACGGTGGTGGATCTCCCTGCCCGGCGCGTCCTGCGCAAGGGCGCGGAATGGGAAGCGGTGAAAGCGTTCCTGGAGACCCTGGGGTGATTCATGCAATCGGTACGACTCCGTGACTTCATCGAGGACCGCGAGGGCTGCCTCTATGCGGTCTCGAACTACGACAACGCCGGGCGCATCGGGTGCATCCTCCGCTACGTCCCCGACGCGGCCGGGGAGCGGACGAACTGTGCCGGCCGGCGGTACCATAAATACGATTTTGCCGAGTCTTTCGACTGGGTTCGGGCGCACAGGCCGGAGTACCTGGACGGTGTTCACCGGGTGCCCTACTGCGATGTGGCCCGGGTCTACAAGCCCGAGGAGGAGATCGCCAATGTGGCAGCGCGGAATGTCCGGGTGGCGCGGCTCCTCGCTCACCTGGCCCTCCCGGCGGGCTCGTTCGGGTGCACGGGTTCCCTCCTCTGCGGCCTCGAGAACGACGCGTCGGACATCGACCTGGTGGTCTACGGCGACGCCTGGTTCGTCGCCCAGCGCCGGCTCCGCGACCTGGTGGGGAGGGGGGCGATCCCCGCGATGAGCACCGCGATGTGGCGGAAGGTCTACGACAAGCGAGTGCCCGAGATCTCCTTCGACGCCTTCGTCCTGCACGAGCAGCGGAAGTGGAACCGGGGCGAGTTCGAGGGAACCTACTTCGACCTCCTCTACACCCGCGCCTATGAGAACCTGGACGCGGTTCCGGCGGGTGCGGGGAAGGTTCTTGGCCGGGCAGCGATCGAGGCGACGGTCACGGACGCGTCGCTCTCCTTCGACAGCCCGGCGGTCTACGCGGTGGATCACGATGAGATCTCCCGGATCCTCTCTTTTACCCACACCTACTCGGGCCAGGCGCTCGCGGGGGAGGTCATCGAGGCGAAGGGCGTCGTGGAGGAGCACGGCCACGAGCGGTGGCTGATCGTCGGGACGACCCGCGAGGCGAAGGGCGAGTACATCGTCTCGAAGACGCTGCTCGAGAGCGTTTAGAAGAGGTCGGAGAGCCGGCGGGGGCCGGCGGTGCACCGTTCGAGGTGCGGGCAGCCCTCGCAGGGCGCCCGGAGGGGCCGGGGCGGGAGTTCGCCTGCGACGACCCGTTTTGCCGCCCGGATCGCCTTGATCATCTCCCGCCGGTCGCGGGGCTGCGGCTCGACGTAGCGGCAGACGCCGCTTGCGACGTACTCGACGTAGCCGCCGGCGACGGGGCGGCCGAGGGTCTCCTTGAGGCAGGCAACGTAGCAGGCGATCCGGAGCCGGTCGGTGTTGTAGACCCCGGTCTTCGGCGCGGCGCTCGACCGGGCGACGGCGAACGTGCCGTCCTCGAAGATCTTATCGACTCTCCCCCGGATGCCGAGGGTGTCGGACTCGACGCCGAGGTCGACCTGGACGGGCCGCTGCCATTTGGTCTCGCTGCAGGCGGCGATGCACTCGTCGAAGAGTTCCCTGACGTCCTCCGTTGCTTCGGGGAGGACGCAGAGGATCTCCTGCCAGATCTCCTCCGGTTCCAGGAGTTCCCCGAGGTGCGTCGAGACCTGTTTGCAGACGGTGTAGCGCGGCGACTCCGGGTGCTCCTCCGAGCGCTCGAAGTAGTAGCGCCGGGGGCAGGTGTGGCAGGCGACGACGCCGGATACCGGGATGTAGTCGGTCATTGGCAGGGTTCCGTTTGAGAGGAACTACGCCCTCCCGCTATTTAGCGGGGTATGCTCCGCACCGGCGGCGACCGCGCCAAGACCAACTCTTATGCCGGAGCGGGTCACAGAAGATGGGTATGGCAAACCGCGAGATATCGGTCAACATCCCCGGCAATCTCGACCCGGTCTACTCCAACCGCATCCAGATCGCCTACAAGGAGGACGAGTTCACGTTCCTCTTCCTGCACGAGATCCCCGGCATGAACCAGGCGCGGGGGAAGGCAATCGTCTCGATCAGCCCCCGGCACGCGAAGAACCTGGTGGAGGTGCTGGCGAAGAGCGTCGCCGACTACGAGCAGAAGTTCGGCAAGATAACCGCCCCGGAGGCCGCCGCACAGCAGGAGAGCAACGTCACCATCCGGGGGTACTCCTGAGCGGGGCCGGGTCGGCGGGCCTCCGGCAGGTGATACCTTTTTAATTCCGGACGTACAATATTCTAGGGCAGTCGCCGCTGTGGCTTAGCGGTATAGCGGCTGATTCGTAATCAGCAGGTCGGGGGTTCGATTCCCCCCAGCGGCTTTCGTTTTTGGTCAAATCCCTTGGAGAACGCTTATCCCCCTGTTGTCCGACTCTTCAATCATGAGGACAACCAGTGAACCTATCCCGCCACGCACGATTTCCATCATATCAAGATCATCAATGTAGATCGCTCGATTTTACGTGATTATGTACTCGCAGGTGCTCCTGAAGACGACTGCTGGGAATTGGTGATATATTAGAGACCCAATGTCTCCTTTGAGGGGATGCGCTATCTCCGATAAAGCACTATCGTACATTTTTGCCCGTAGTGTGAGCAATACTGCCAGAACTTGCCTTAATCTTAAAACTGAGTGGAGAACGTGCATAATTCACTTTCCAGTGAACTCGCGGATTCTCGATACATTAAAGACTCTATAAATCGATAAAATATGCAGCCCATTCGGCTAAGAGGTGGGCCACCGGGGAGAACGTGGGCAAGCACGCCCGGCGCAGTGACCTCTCGTGTGGAATATGCATAATGCAATTGGAAGTTGCAAATAATGCATACGTCCGTACCTTGATATACCTTG
Organism: Methanoculleus horonobensis; assembly: GCF_001602375.1. NCBI lineage: Archaea > Methanobacteriati > Methanobacteriota > Methanomicrobia > Methanomicrobiales > Methanomicrobiaceae > Methanoculleus > Methanoculleus horonobensis. The sequence goes on from NZ_BCNY01000015.1 coordinate 743,014, forward strand.
CGTTTTTGAAGGGGAGCCCAAGCTCGCCGCCGCGGTCAGCCTCCGCGAGGAGGTGGTAATTTGGCTGAAGACATCATCGAGGTAATCGTTTCGATAATTACTGCGCTTGTCATCCTTGTCTTTGGGATCTGGCTCGTCGCAGAAATCTACAACATCCTTTACATCTAGGGGTCAGAGCATTCAATTTTTTTTAAATTTGTATAATATAGGATCTGAGTGTCTGCTGGTTGGACAGATGTGTACGGGTATCCTGGGGGAACTGAACGATAAATGTTGAGGTATTCGCTCTGCCGCGTCCGGCCGGATGGGGCGAGAAAGTGAGCCGATTCCGGCGCAAAATGGGAGGTTCGCCTTTCTGCACATCATACCTGGCTTCTTTAGAATAGCCAGTTCCAGATCCTCATCTTATAATGCTTATTTATGCTGATATTGGGGTCCCCGTCGAGCATCTTGCTCACCTTCACCTTCATCTTATAGCCTTTTTTGATCTTCAAGAACGTTTTGCTGAATAAGACGTTCGGCGTCATTACCTGGTTGAGGTAGCCATACTGCTCCTTTATCGATTCCAGTTTCATGGCGGCTGTGACCTCGTCGCAGTCCCTTGCTCCCGTATCCGTGAACGTATGGCAGTCCCGTATGAAGTCCGTAAGGATCTTCACTCCCTGCTCGTTCTTGTTCTTCGTCTCGGTCAGGTTCAGTATTTTGTCGGAGAACGAGATGATAAATATCAGGAAACCCAGGAATGCAATCACGTTTCTCGTGTCCTGCTCGGTGTGGAAGGGAAGCGAGAGCGAGATCAGGATATCGGGGTCCACGATACTTAAAAAGGCGATAGATGCCGAGAAGAAGAGGATGGAAAGCGACAGGCCGGTCGAGATCCATTTATATTTCCTGCACTGGTACGAGCAGATCTCTCTGATCAGCCCGGCCTTGTCCGCTAACCTGTTAATCTCGGCAACGCAATCTTCTATGGTTTTTCCGCTCATTTGAGTTCCTCGCAGTTGTAATCAATCATCGACGAATACATTTTAGATCGTTTCAGGTGCGTTCTCCCCGGAATCAGCGTAAAGAGGCGTAATGAGAGATCCTGCTCGGGAAAATTTGCGTAGGTTAGCGGCGGAATCGATACCGCCATCGAAGAAGAGCGGGCACCGTTTTGACATCGTCTGACCATCTAAATGGATTAATTAATTGGATATATATGTTCCGGAACTTCTTTTGCCCCGGATCGTTCCGGGAACAGTTATCCGCTGTCCCGGGGTTGAACGGGCTCACCTCCTGACGAGGAGCGATCCAGAAGATGGATATGAGATCCCCGCCCATCTTTCCCCTGAATTCTCATGGGAAACGACACCGGCACACTGGCAATCACCATCTCCCTCCTCGGCATCGCGTTCGTGCTACACTTCTCGGCAGCACCCTACTACTTCATCGGATCGGCGCCGACGGGGTTCGGCACCGGGACGCTCGGCCTGATGATCTGCGTCCTCGGGGTGCTTCTCGGCGGGTTTGCCGCCGCAAAGAGGGAATGAGGGCCGACCCCTCACTTCTTCGCGGCGTAGACCAGATGCACCGTCCCCTGCTCCATCGGCACGGCCTTCTGGAGTTCGAGCGCCGTCTGTCCCCCTGCCCGGCCGAAGAGTTTCTTCTCTCCTTCACCGGCGATGACCTGATAGACGATCAGGCTGATCTTATCCGCGATCCCCTCACGGATCAGGACGTCGTTTAACTCGGGACCGGAGTCCGAGACCACCCGCGTGATCCCGAACCGCTCCCCGAGTTCCCGGAGAGCCGCCCTGAGGTCTACCCGCTCCGCGCCGCACCGGATGAACGGGTACTCCCGCTCGCGGAGGTAGTCGAGGTAGTCCACCGGAGTCGCCTCCGAGACGAGGACGACGACGTCTTTCGTGTGCTCCATGTTCCGGTAGAAGTGGAGCAGGTTCTTGAGTATGCCCCTGCTGTCGACGAGGACGAAGATGGGCCGGGGGTCGTCCGGCCGGACCCCGGGCCGGTGCCGGTCGGCCTCCGTCTCGGGCTCGTTGATATCCATGAAGAGCTCGATCCCGGTCTTTGCCGTGGCCGAACCCGCGAGGACCGCCCCAGCCTCGAAGGCCAGGAGCGCACCGTAGTGCAGCCCGAGATCGACCTCAAAGCCTCGTACCGCGTGATCGAGGCTCACGCTATTGTGGATGATGACTTCCGGACACATGCAGGATGGATACGCGCGTTCGGGATATAGCCTGCGCAGGTTCGCACCCCCCGGCCGATACAGAAAGCCCTATCCCCTTTCCCGGCCGAGAACTCTTCACTGGTACCATGGAGATCCCGCCCCACATCGCCGACCGGATGGCCCGGAGGATGGCCGACCGGGAATCGCTCCTCTCGCCCCGGGCGACCCGGAACGCCGATTACCTCAGGCGGTCCGGCCGCAAACCCGAGGACCCGATCATCCGGCCGCCGTTCTTCCGGGACGCCGACCGGATCGTCCACTCGAAGGCCTACTCGCGCTACATCGACAAGACCCAGGTCTTCTACCTCGTCGAGAACGACCACATCACCCACCGCGTCCTCCACGTCCAGCTCGTCTCGAAGATCGCAAGGACGATCGGGCGTGCCCTCAGCCTGAACGAGGATCTGATCGAGGCGATCGCCCTCGGCCACGACATCGGGCACGTGCCCTACGGCCACCTCGGGGAGAAGTTCCTCGACGAGCTCTGCGCCGAGCACGGGCTCGGGGGGTTCCGGCACAACGTCCAGAGCGTCCGGTTCCTCGACGTCGTCGAGGACTGCGACCTCACGCTTCAGGTGCTGGATGGGATCCTCTGCCACAACGGCGAGGTCCACGACCAGAGCCTCGTGGTCGAGGGCGAGGCCAACTGGGACTCGTTCGCGGAGAAACTGCAGAGGATCGAGAACGGGACCGACGCCCTCCCCCTCACCGCCGAGGGGTGCGTGGTGCGGATCGCCGACAGCATCTCCTACCTCGGCCGGGACCTTGCGGACGCCCTCGAGGTCGAGGTCATCGACGATGGGGCTCTGCAGGAGTTCCCCGAGAACTGCATGGCCCTCTTCGGCATCACCGGGAGAGGGAAGGAGGATTTTTCAGAGATCAACCGGAGGGTGCTCGACGTCCTCATCAAGGACATCGTCACGAATAGTTACGACGCCGACTGCATCGCCTTCTCGGCGGAGGCATCGGCGTGCGTTGCGGCCTTCAAAGAGTTCAACCTACATCACATCTACGGGAATAAAAAACTCCTGAAAAACGAAGAGAAGATCCGGTTCATGTTCCGCTACCTCTTCGACCGCATCCTTGAGGATATCGGGAATGAGCGGAAAGACTCGTCGGCCTACGAAGACCTGATCGACGCGCCGTGGGCGTCCCGGCGGTACATCGATGCCGCTTCGCCGGCGGAGCTCGCGAGAGACTTCATCGCCGGGATGACGGACCGCTACTTCGAGCAGGTCTTCCGGCAGAGCATCCTTCCGGAGAGGGTCCGGTCGAGGTACCGGGTGGAAGGACCCTTGCCGGGAGAGCGGGACCGACCGTGAGCGAAGGCCCCTGACCGCCCGATATCGGCCGGAAATCCCGTTCTGGTCGATGGGTATAACCCGCTGGTTCCTATGAATTCATATCGCGTTACTCACTGACCCCCTCTATGCACAGACCAATTCTCATTCTGGGCCTGGTCGCGGTTCTTGTTCTGGCAGCCGGTTGTATTGGGCTCGTCGGCCCCGACCCGAAGGTCGTGCAGGACTCCGCGACCCGGGACATCAGCCTCTCAAAAGGGCTCGTGTACAACGTGGACGCGGAGATCCGAAACGACGGAAGTGACGGAGACATCATCGTGACGGCGAGACTGATCGACGAGGAGAAAGGATTTACCCGCGACGAAATCTCGGTGCGGGTTTTCATCCCCGGAGGAGAGACAAAATGGGTCAGCCTCGTCCTGGATGGGGACGTCGGCAGGACGTACCGGCACAGTGTTGAGGTGCGGTAACAGGAGGTGCTGGCGGAAGGGTTTTTCGCCCCTCTTAGCACACTGATTTCAGGATGATCTCGATGTTAATCTCCTACATCTGCAGCAGATAACTGCTTCTCTCTATAATATTTGCATTTTTCTCGTAATGGACACTCTAGATGCAATGGATTTCTTGACCTGCAGATCGCTGCTGAAAAATCAAGGATCGCAAAGAGAAGTTTTCCCGGCTCGTCAACATCGAAGAGGGTATCTGCCAGATCCCGTACCTCCTTCTTCCTGCGGATCTCACCAGTGAGATGTAAGCCGAAAAATCTGTTTATGAATCGCGCTATATTTGCGTCCACAACACGGTGTGGTATCTTATAGCAGACTGTAAGAATTACACCGGAGACATATTCTCCCACCCCAGGGATGGCCTGTAGCCTACTTTCGCTGTCCGGGAATATCCCCTGATAATGCTCGACAACATATTTTGCTGCTCCGATAAAGTGACCCGATCGCCAGTGCAGCCCAAGGTGCTCTGTAACTTCTCTTATATCTGAAGGATCCGCTTCCGCGAGAGAGTAGATATTGGGATACTTCTGTAGGAATTGGGTATAGACTGGAACAACCTGATCTGCCCGAGTTCTATGAAGCATGAATTCTACAATCATTATTCGGTAAGGATCCCGGGTGCGACGCCATGGATAGTCTCTGTAATGTTTTTCACCCCAACGAAAAAGAGCAGATTGTAGCACCTTCATCTCACCCGATCTCATAGATTACCCACCACTGCCAGATCGCATGCGGTCCATGAAAAAGTGGTACTATGACTCTACCCCGTCTTTCCGGCCACTCTCTGCCAAGACCTGCAATATCGTTTTTGCCTGCAGGACCTGTTCTTTCTTAGGTTTCATCCCTCTCCCGGACATCTTCTGCATCCTCCTGAGAAGAGCGATATCCTCGTGAGAGAAACTCTCTGTCCCGGCAGCATCCCGGATGATTTTCAGCCACTTCTGGGGAGTCAGCTTTCTGATAAATTGTTCATAATCGATAGACTCCCCCAACAGTGCCGGCCCGTGCCCGGTTGCCGCCTCATTTGCTTGATCTGTACCGGAAGTCCCTGTCTCCTCAGTCCTGCAGCGGGTCCTGGCGTCACGCGCTCTTATGGTTTCTTTGTCGACCAGCTCAGACTTTAAAGCATCCGGGAGGGAGACGTTCTCCTTCAGCAGCGATTCCCAGCACTCCTCCTTCTTGCACCACTCAGTGATGTTCTTCCCTCCGGGAGGAGTCGTGATGTGTGCCTGCACTATCCGGGACAGAGCAGTAATGGCATTTTCAAGAGCCGGCGAGAGCCTCTGCTCCTTCCAGATCCGCTCTAGGTTAATGCGCTGATCTGTGAGTTTCGACAGAAGGGCAACTGTGTAAGTGACGATATTCGCCTTGTATCCACCATATTTCAGACCGTGGACGATCTTATCCGTGCGTCTGAAAAGAATTGCCTGTGCGATCAGGAGCCGGAAGTATTCGGCATCCGGAACAAACTCGCCCCGCTCCCTGTATTGGATAATGAAATCGCGGTAATTCTTCTCCGCACCGAGACTGACGATATGAGGCAACTGGTCCCAGGACTGTTCAAACTTTGCAAGATCTGTCTTGGTGAAACGCTGTCCGGTCGGGTTCTGCTCCCCAAATACCCTCCTCTGTTTTGGAGTGATTTTTCGTGCCTTATCATCCTGGTACTGCCCCCGGGCACGCTCATAATACCAGCGGGTTTCCAGCTGACTCCCTCTTTTCGCCGGAGCCCACATCTGACGGGATAACTTCTGAAGGGTAACATGGAAGGGATCGTTGGAGGTAAAGTCAGCGGTGTTTATTTTATTCTGGCTGTTGGCACATTCAGAGATCTTCGGAACAATATAATCGATATCCTCCGGATTTTTCAAGACGGTCAGTTTCACCTGAACGTAGACTCCTGATACATCCTTTTTGTCCTTTGTACGGGTGTGGTAGATCGATGCAGTTGTCTGCCCTCCATTCACGATCTGAAAATCCCGGATACGACGGATTCCCGGCACCCCGCTATCTGTATCCACCAGCTCGACACTTTCGGCAGTTGCAGATATTCCGTTATTGTATGCCAGGAACATATGCGGCTGGTTGAGAACTGTATCGCGGATCCCCTTGTTGACGTTTCCTCTCATCTGCAGGTAGGCGCGGACATTTCGCTCAAGAAGTCGGGGACCAAACTTCCCATAGAGATCTGCCAGAATGTCCGCTGGCATGATGCAGAGATATGAGGTGTATACCGGGTTCTCCTCTGGCATAGGGAGGCATAGGAGTGGTTTTCCGAAATCGCTGGCCAGATCAATCTCGATTGGTTCAAGTCGGTTCTCCGAACTTACCAGCCGATGCAGCCGCTGCATGTCCCAGACATGGCTGGAGATCCGGTATGAGCCGCATTCCTCATCCTCGATAGCGTCGATGCCGGCAATGCCATCGGTCAGGACAAACAGCCGGACGTGGGTGAGCCTGTTCCGGAGCTGGTATATGCGGTCGGCCAGGTCAAAAGCTGGCGAGGACTCCTCCAGATTCGCGTAATCACGCCGGATTGCCCTATCAAAGAATGTTCTGAGTCGTTTCAGCTGCTGCTGGAGATCCCCTTTCGCAACGCGGACAGGTGGACATTCACCGGTATAATGCGAAACAAACAGATCAAGGTTCTCATTATCATTGAAAAAAGCATATCCGTTAACTTTGATACCTCGCGCCTGATGGGTGCAGATCTCGCGGTCATCGATCTCTCCTGCATCGGCAAGGTATTCCATCATCAGATTTGTAAACTGCTCTTCCGAAAACGCCTCGGCATCCGTATCCCGGGAACCCGCTATGATATCCTGACAAAACTTCTCTGCAAACTGATTGAGTTCTGTATCACTCATTTCTGCACCCTGCAATTTTTATCCGGAATGTCTCATCATCCACGACAAAGGCAGCACAGGCAGAGAGACTCACTGAGTACTGAACGTCCCCCACCCCGTTAACAAGAGCCCGTTCGGTTATCCGGGGGAAACCTTCTCTGATATGGAAGATCTGCCCGGTGCGGTCTGTGTAGCCCGTATCCTCGTACCTGTCCCGGTGCTCATCCAGATAGCCTGCCTGAATCAGAAGATCCTCAAAAAGTGTGGTAGTAGTGGGGTCCCCGGACAGCTCATTACGGATACCATCAATAATCGCCGGTAGGGTCCCATCACCGTCACGCACTTCTCTGAGTGAAAGGTGATACAGGTATAACGCATCCAGACCGGTGTCATCCAGCTGCTGTTCACTTGCGATCGGCACTTTCTGATGCTGCTTGGCGATGCTGGTCTTCACCTCGATGGCAATGCCGGAGATCTGGAAGTCCTGCTGGGCTTTGCGCGGTCCGGTCCATGCTGGAACGGCCTGCCCGGCCCCGACAGCGGGTATGAGGTAATCCTGGAGGAACCTGAGCTCACCATACAGACCCCTTTGTGCAGCAGGGCTCAGCCCTTCCGGTCCGTACCGGTCGAGGAACTGCTGCCACATCTCCAGCCGCTGAAGAAGAGCCTTTAACATCGCCTTCTCCGAAGACTCGCGGGAACAGGAGGATACAACATCTTCCGTGAGTCGGGAGAAAATATCCTGATACCGGCGGTCGTTCAGAACCAGCTGGATTGTCGCATGGTGGCTCCTGTCTTCTGACAGGACGGTCTGCCGTATCTCAAAACCTTTCGAACGCGGGAGTGACCACTGGTTGATTACGCTTTCACGTCTGATCCGGATCAGGAGCATCCGGCTGTTATCCGGCACCTGCACACCAAGGAGGAAGTCAAATGCCGAATCCTGAAGTACTCGCAGCGTGAGAATATCCTCCCGGGTTGTGCCTCCGGCACGCTGCTCCAGATCGGCCCAGATCCGATCAAAGTCCTCAGCTGCCAAACTCCTGCTCCCAGTAGATATTATTCACCTTATACTCTATCTTTACATCCTTCGGGCTGTCAGGAATGCTGAATGCAAGCCCCATAACCGGTACTTCGACCTTTGGTGGTTCAGGGTCAAGCGGATAAATAAGAAGCAGCCCCCGCTGGGGAGACCGGATCTTCCGGATATATGGGCCGCTCGGATCTGTCAGGTTTGTCGGGTTTGCCGGATCCCCATCTTTCTTTGGGCGAATTTTCCGGTCAGGGTCAGCCTGCATCATCTGGAGAGCTTCATGGTGTTGTTCCGGGGTAAGATCAATAAATTCATGCTTGGGATCGATAATGTGCCCCTTGGTCAGCGCGTACTTCGAATCTGATGGACTTGGATCTTTACGCTTGGTGAGGCCAATCTCATGGCCACCAAGGGACAGAGTCCGGGTTGCCGTACTATTGTGGATCAGGGCAACCGTCCAGTGCGTAAGTTCACCATGGGACGACCGTTTTTGAATGTAATCTTTCAGGAGTCCCGGATTTGCCTTTCTGCAAGCTTCATGTATAATATACTCATTCAGCATCCCAAGGACAGCGGGGGTTGGCACATTTTCCCAGCGAAGATGCCTTTTGGTTGAATCAGAGGGGGAGGGACTGCCCAGACTTCGGATAAACTGATCGATCGCATTCAGATTATTTCTGAGAGTAACTGGATCTCTGTGGAAGAATACCGTTTCAATAAGGGAATTACCGTAAGATACGTTCATTACCGTCCCGTTCCGCATTTTATTAGCAGCGGTGATCAGCAGCCCGTCAGGATGTGTCCGGACACGGAGGCCGTAATCGGACGGAGTGCCGTTCAGGGTTGCCATATAGTCGAATTCACTCCGCAACTCCTCGGACGCGAGATTGATATGCTGATACCATTCGACCAGATCCCGGGATGTGTAGAGCCGGCAGAGATCGATATAGCCCGGGCGGAAACCAAACCACCGCCCCATCTGCATCAGTGTGTCGTACATCTTTGATGCCCGGAGGTAGTAACTGACGCTGAGCCCTTCCAGCGTCAGCCCCCGGGAAAGTTTGTCCCCGCCGATTGCAATAGCGCTCAGCCCGTCAGGATACTCGTTATAATCTAGGGCATCCTTTGCCGTCCCGTTGATCAGTTTGACCTGGATCCGGGCTGCAGCATCATACAGATATGACTGCACCTCATGCCATGTCACTTCGGTTATCAGTGGATCGCTAATCTGCTGCAGAACAGAACATGTCGTCGGAACATAGTCCGAATCCCAGAGATCCTTCATCTCCCCATAGATCCCCTCCGGGGACAGAGGATCAGTATATTCCAGCTGACGGCGCAACCGATTCAGTTCATCGTTGACCCGTCTCCCGACCTCTTTCTGAACATTAGTGTACCGGGTTACGTGGACCAGCATTGAGTTATGATTTTTCTGTTCACCGCGGGCTCTCCGGACAGCACATGAGAGGATGAAGGATTTTAACGCCTTCTTCAGGGATTCCGGGAGCTTCCCGGGGATGTGATCCTTTCCATGATCATCGGGGATGAACTTCCGGTAGTCATCGATTTTCCTGATTATCTGAAGATCGCTCCGGCTTTCCGCATCGTTCTCCCCGTTCCGGGAGAACCCGAAGATCTGCGACGGACCGATGTAATTTGGTGGTGGCGGGAGGTTTATGATGAAATCCCGAGGAAAGAGATCTTCACCGTGGGTCGTGGTCTCCCCCTCCGGGTAGATGAAAATATTGGCAAACGGTGTCGCGGTGTAACCCACATATGCACTCTTCTCAAAATGGCTCAGGAGAGCGCGTATTTTACCATTTATCGCACTGACGTCGTAATCATCAAGCGGAAGTCCGTTTTCGTCCCGTGGAATAGTTGTTGTGTTCACCGATGCATTATCCGCTTCATCATCGATGACGAGAAGGGGAATACCGTGTACAATTTTCTTCAGGGTATGGGAGTTTTCGTGCCCTCTGATATTAACAGCCCAGTTGATAAGATTTGCAAGAACAGATTTGTTCTTCTTGACGACAAGCAGAATGGGATCACTGCCCCCGAGCATTACCCCGGCCTGGGACGCGATTTTCCGGTTGAAGTCACCCTTATCTGCACTGCTGGTCAGAGAGTGAACTGTGATGAATTCCTCTCCTGGCAGCCTTCCGACACCAATCCGGAGATTTTGATGGTCAAAAGCACGATTCAGCTGAGTATCAAATCCGAGGAACCCTTGGTCAAGACGCAGTTGGGTCTGGCTTCGCAGACTCTTGTGCATACCGGCAAGAACAATAATAAGTCTGTATCCTGCATCGGCCGCTTTACAGATAAGCCCTGTATAATTTGCGGTCTTTCCTGACTGGACGTGCCCGACCACCATCCCACGGCGATCCCATGCTCCCTCCCGCTGCGGTTCTTCAAGCCGCTCAAGCACCCGATCGGTGAGATCGTCGAGAGTCATGATGCTCTGCTCGGAGAATCCTTTCTCCTCCATCAGATAGCGTTCGTACCGCTTCCAGAACTTCCATTCAATCTGGCTTTTTCTGTATGGTAGCCAGACGGTGTGATTCTTCTTTTCTTCCAGTATAGTTGCCGTGCCCCGCCAGACCTCACACCGGGACTCAATATCTCTGATCAGCCGATCTCTGTCCACAGAGTCCTGTTTCCCTTCTGCATGAAGCATCGCAAGGACAAGGTCTGCCTTCTTCTGAATGATTTCCGGGGTAGGACACGGTTCCCCTTTCAGCATAACAAGAACGAGCGAAACCGCCTCATCATACGCATCTGCCATTATCTTTCCTCCAGTGATTCGAAAAATGCTGATATATACTCAGGATAATCGCAGAAGGGTTCCATCCGAGCAAGCCTTTTCTCCGCCTCGGCAGCAGGGACTCCGGAATGTCTCATGGATAACCAGATCTCATTCATTACAGCACGAAGCTCCTCTGACGGACAGCCTTCGAAGGGACGGCGAAGTTTGTCAGGATTTTCTGTATTGTTTACGATAATTGTCGGGATCGGGACAGTTTCTTCAATCAGTTTCAGCATTGCCTCGATATTTTTCCTGTTATCAGCAGAGTTGGCGAGGGTGGCGGCAACAAGGGGGTGACTGCGGTTGACAGTGTAGAAGTATGTACCCTCCCTGACATTCGTATTCCACGGAAATACAAAATCCTCAGCAGCCTGACGCTCAATCACCTTTCCCCGGTGTCGGTACACCGCCGTGGCACGTTCGATCGTCAAACGGGCAATACGTTTGAAGTCTTCGCGGAGGTGAGCAGGAGGGCGGGCAACGGATTTTCTGACATCAATCTTCCAGTCTTCGTCCATTGTATTGGGGATATCCACGATTATCCGGGCAAGTTTTGTATGCGCTTCCTTCCGGAATCCGAGGCCGAGCCAGTCCCCGGCAACAATGAGGCGGTTATTACGATAGATGTAAAATCCCTGGCGGGCGTTCCAGCCCCCTGGTCCGCCTGCGGCCTCATATATCCGGTCGCTCAACTTTGATCGGTAAGGAAGAACAAACGGGCGGACAGTGATTTTTTTTCCTGAATGATTGAGAGGTTCTTCGGGAAGGAGCTGTGTTGCGGGGTGATTCCTGAGAAACGGATCCCACGGTGAAAGCGGGTGGTTATTGATAAAGATTTTCAGAAAATTCGGGCTCTCAAGGAATCGGTGAAATACCATGCCAAGATGACTTTTGACCGTATCAATGTACTCATAAAAGAGGTTCTCACGCCGTGAATCATCCTTCTCAGCCCCTCGGACCAGACGATCTATCTGCTCCCATAAAACGATTGTACCACTTTTCCCGGTTTCGAGGGCCGAGAAGATACTGTTACTATCCCGTGGATCCACCTTCTTTAATCGCCACTCGCCGCACTGGTTTACATAATCGAGATCCCAGATCCGGATAGCCGGTTCGTGTCCAGCGGCTTTCGATCCGACGGAGAGCTTCCGGCACTGTGAAAATGATGCGGTCTTCAGACCCAGTCCGAACCGGCCCAGATCGGCCGGGTCGCGGTCTTCCAACGGATTCCTGCTCCCCGGCCGCATAGCGGTAACCAGCCCGTCCTCGGCCATCCCACAGCCGTCGTCCATAATGGCAATGGTGGACTGCTCTCCATGCCATGAAAACTGAATGTGGATGTTGCGGGCACCTGCGGTAATACTGTTATCGACGATATCAGCGATCGATGCCTCAAGGCTGTAACCGAATGACCGTAACGATTCAATCAGCGCGCCAGGATCTGGGTTTACTACATCAAATGCGTCTGATATGGTGGAATTCATGCTAAGTCATTTCCTGGTGGCGCTGATCCGGAAAGGACAGCTCCCGTAATCGGAAATGACATGCAATGAAGATTAAATCTTTTGATCCTGATTTCAGACTTTGTCGAGCAGGATCTTGATTTCCCGTGCGATCCCCCTGGCCATCAGCGGAGGGACTGCGTTTCCAACCTGGACATACTGTGCCGTTCTCGGGCCTTCGAAGAGATAATTGTCAGGGAATGATTGGAGGCGAGCAGCTTCTCGCACCGTAAGGGAGCGTGCCTGCCTGATGTCCGGATGGATAAAATAGTGCCCGTCTTTAGAAAGATGAGCAACGACCGCATGGGAAAGCCCATCCCCGTCGACCACTTTGAACCGATCCCGGAACGAGGACCGGTTTTTATGCGTCTTCAGGTTCTCCGGCAGATCATCATAATGTAGACGTTTGCCTTCTTTCCACATCTGTATCGCAATTCGGTAGATCTCGCGGTCTCTATCGATGTGTGTCCGGGCAACATGATGTCGGACAGATTTCTGACCATTGCGAATCTCGTACTTCCGAAGGTATTTACACGGACACCCGAGTTTGTAACTCTGGGGGCCATCAGTACCCGCTCCGGGTTCGAGCTCAGGAAGATCTTTCAGCACGTTCCATACGTGATACGGGGGTTCATCGCATCCAAATACCGGATACTCAAAATCATATTCTTTCTTCCATCCTATGAAGATGATCCGCTTCCGGTTCTGCAGGACACCGAAATCCCGTGCATTCAGTATCTGCGGTTTGGCATTGGTGTAATATCCGAGACGATCGATCCTCCGGAGGAAGTCCGAATAAATTTCACCGTTTCTGGCGCTGATGAGGCCTGGGACGTTTTCAAACACAAATATCTCCGGCTCAAATTCGTTGATGAATCGAAGGTAATGGAGATACAGGTGATTTCGCGGATCGTTCCGCATACTTTCCGGGTCCCTGCCTCTCCCAATCAGGGAGTATGCCTGACAGGGCGGGCCTCCGATGATCACATCCACATCATCACGGCCAATTTCAGCAAGTCTGCCATAGACCTTTTTTACAATTGAATCCTCGGTCACGCGCGAAAGTTCACAGTTGATGACTCCGGAATCCGGGATGTCAAGCGATTTACACTCGTCAAGAAATTCATCCCGGGTCGTCTTCTGGTTATAGTAACGATCATAGATCTCCTGATGCCCTTTCGCGTGGAGTGCATGATATAGAGTCCGGGTTTCAAGCGTCCGGGCGGCGTGGGTGTTCATTTCGATATGCGAAACGATGTTGAAGTCATTCCGGAAGAAGCCCTCGGTGAGTCCGCCTGCGCCCGCGAACATATCCAGCACTACATACCGAGATGCCATTGGAACTCTCACCCTATACTCCTAACCGACCTTATGCTCCGAACCAAACTGAGATTTAGCCTGACAGGTAGTTTTGCCTGGATAAGTGATTAGAGTTTTCATTTTGCATTAAATCCCTGCCGTGCGGGGTGAAAGTAGAGATCTTGCCATAAACGGCTATAAATGCCCAAATGCACCATCAGCGAGACCCTCTTCCACTGGCAGTCCCAGAGCACCACGTCCGCGTCGTCACCGACCGGCCGGCGCTACATCGAGCACGAACGGCAGGAGAACCGGGTCCTCCTCTTCGTCCGGGAATACAACAAGGTCGACGGCATCACGCAACCGTATCTCTCCCTCGGAGCCGTCCGCTACGTCTCCCACGAGGGGAGCCGGCCCATGAGCATCACCTGGAAACTCGACCACCCGATGCCCGCGGGCTTCTTCCTGAAAGCGAACAAGATGGTGGTCGGCTAGCCCCGTCGAAACCTACTTCGTGGAGAACCGTCAGATCATGAAGGAATGAACTGCTGCCGGCACAGAAGGAGCGTGCTGCCATTCTGACGAACCCACGCTGCCCGGCCGTCCTGGTTCACGGCTGGCGGAGCCATCCCGGCATCTGGAACCGCCTTGCCCCCGCGCTCTCGGACGCCGCGGTGCCCTTCTGGAACTTCGACCACACCGCGATGCAGGGCGCCGGAACGGAGACGATCGCCCTTGCTCTCCAGGACTACATCCACACGAAAAGGGAGGAGACCGGCTACGTTGGCCCGGTCGATGTCGTCTGCCACTCGATGGGGACGTGCATCGCCCGCTACCTCCTCGAAGTTCTCGACGGCGATGCACGGGAGGAGGACGTCCGGCAGCTCGTCGGGATCGGCCCCCCGAACAACGGCTCGGCCATGGCCGAACTCTTCAACGACCCCGAGCAGGGCTCCGAAGTGATCCGGCGGCTTATCGGGGTCTTCGTGCCGGAGGACTACGACCCCGGGGAGGACACCATCGTCCAGGAGTTCCGCCCCCGGAGCAGGACGATTGCGGCTCTCCGCCGCGCCGGAACCCGCGACGACATCGCCTACCGGATCGTCCTCGGCGCGAACCTCACCGCGACCCCGGCGTTCTTCCCGGCGTTCGGCGGGAGAACCTGGGAGTTCGCCCCGGATGGCGGGTGGCGGACGACGTATGCCGGCGACGGCATCGTTCCCCACTCCGACTCGCACCTCCCGGGTGCACTGGTGGACGTCCTCCCTGGAGACCCGGCGAACCTCGCCCGAAACCCGGAGCTCTACTGCCACACCATGCTGCCGAGAAACCCCGAGGTTGTCGCCCGCGTCAGGGACTACCTTACTCTCGCTGCAGGGCCTGGCGTGCAGACTCCGCCCAGGCATTGATCGCCCGTTCGAGATCCTCGCCGGCCTTCCGTGCCGCTTGCTGGATATGGTCGTGTCCTTCGGGCGTCCCGAAGAGGTGCTGGCCTGTACTCACCACGTTGGTGACCGCCTTCCGGACCGACTCCGATGCCTCCTGCACCCGCTCCTCGATGGTAGGGACGGCCGATTCCGGTTCCTCCTCCGGTTCGGGGGCGGGGTCGACAACCCACCGCCCCTTTTCAAAGCGACCTTCAGTCTCGCTCATATGCGTGGATGTAGGTTAGCCCTGGATAAAAACCTGGCTTTCTGCACCGCCGTGCTTCCCAGCCGGGGGGATGCGCAGGTTCATTTACCCGGAGGACTACAATGGGTGTGATATGGTCTGGGTTGCCGCCGTCGAGGCATGCGGGCGAGTTCTCTCACCGGACACCTGCCGGTTCCGGGTTGTACGGGCCGTTGCGCTTGTGCTCCTCCTCCTCCTGATCGTTCCGCTCATCCTCGGCTCCGCCTTCGGCGTCTCCCCCGCGGCCGTCCTGGCCCTCATCGGATCGACCCTCCTCCTCCAGGCGGCCGCGGCCATCGTCGGCCTCTCGCTCGGGCTGCACCCGGCGGCCGTCCTTCTCTTCCTGACGTCGGTGGCCGCTGCCGTCCTGGTCGGCATCCTCGAGGTCTGCGACCTCTTCGCCGGGCGTTCCCGGATGATCCAGGGGCTTTTATCGAAGATCGACACGAAGACCGGGAGTATCGATTACCTGAAACGCTACGGCGCCCTGATGTTGATTCCGGTCATCTGGATCCCCGGGATCGCTCTCTATGGAACCCCGGTCGTCGCGTGGATCTTCCAGTACCCGCGGGCGGTCTCCCTCCTCTGCATGCTCGCCGGGTGGATGATCGCGATCCTCGCGGTCATGGCGGCGGCGATGGGGCTCGTCCGCCTGGCCTTCTGAGCGGGCCAGGGGGGTAAGGGTTTTATCGCCGGTATGCCGATGGGGAGCAGGGCGCCTCACCGGGGTGAGGTCCCCCTGCCGGCGCAAAATGACGGGGATGTGAAGAGATGGGGCGGGTGTATCGGGATATAACATGGACGGTCGGCAACACTCCGCTCGTCAGGCTGAACCGGATCACGGAGGGCGCTCCGTCCACCGTGGTTGCCAAACTCGAGTCGTTCAACCCGATGGGGAGCGTGAAGGACCGGATTGCCGTCGCGATGATCGAGGCCGCCGAACGGGACGGAACGATCCGGGAAGGGACGGTGATCGTCGAGCCCACCAGCGGGAACACCGGGATCGGGCTCGCGTCGGTCTGCGCCGCCCGGGGATATCGGCTCAGGCTCGTGATGCCCGAGACGATGAGCGTCGAGCGGCAGAAGACGCTCCGCGCCCTCGGGGCCGATCTGATCCTGACACCGGGCGCCGGGGGGATGGCCGGGGCGGTCCGCCGGGCGGCCGAGATCGCCGCAGAAGACCCGGGCGCCTTTTTCATCCCCCAGCAGTTCGAGAACCCGGCCAACCCCGCCATACACCGGATGACGACCGCCGAGGAGATCTGGCGCGACACCGACGGAGAGGCGGATGTCCTGGTCGCGGGTGTCGGAACCGGCGGGACGATCACGGGGATCGCGGAGGCGTTGAAAGCCCGGAAGCCCTCCTTTAAGGCAATCGCCGTCGAACCCGCCGAGTCCCCGGTCATCTCCGGGGGGAAGCCCGGGCCGCACCGGATCCAGGGGATCGGGGCCGGGTTCGTGCCGCGGATCTACCGGCCGGACCTGATCGACGAGGTCGTCCGGGTCACATCGGAGGAGGCGTTCGCCATGACACGCAGGCTTGCCCGCGAGGAGGGCGTCCTCGCCGGGATATCGTCCGGTGCGGCGGCACACGCTGCCTGCGAGGTCGCACACCGGCCGGAGTTCGAGGGGAAACTGATCGTCGTGATCCTCCCGGATACCGGCGAGCGTTACCTCTCCACCGGCCTCTTCGACTGAACAGAGGTGTAAGGTTGGGGATCAGGGAGGATATCCGGACAGTCTTTGCAAAAGACCCGGCGGCCCGGTCGGCGATCGAAGTGATCTGCTGCTACCCCGGCCTCCACGCGATCTGGGCGCACCGGATCGCGCACGCCTTCTATCGCCGCAGGCTCTACTTCCCGGCCCGGTTCGTCTCCCATATCTCGCGAGCGTTGACTGGAATCGAGATCCACCCCGGTGCGAAGATCGGCCGCCGGGTCTTCATCGACCACGGCTCGGGCGTCGTGATCGGGGAGACGGCGGAGGTCGGCGACGACGTCCTGATCTATATGGGCGTGGTGCTCGGCGGCACCGCGCTCGAGCAGACGAAACGGCACCCGACCATCGAGGACGGTGTCATCATCGGGTCGGGGGCGAGCGTTCTCGGCCCCATCACCGTCGGGCGCGGAGCGAAGATCGGGGCGGGTTCGGTCGTCGTCCACCCCGTCCCCGCCGGTGCGACGGTCGTGGGCGTGCCCGGCAGGCTCGCCGGCCCGAAGTGCCAGAAGGGCCAGGAGAGACTCGACCGTGGCGACCTCCCCGATCCGATGCTCCGGGTGGTCAGCCGCATGCTTGATAGGCAGAACCGGATCGAGGAGCGGCTCCGGGCGATGGAGCGGTCGGGACTGGTCGGCGGTAAACGGCAGGAGGAGATCGCGCTCGAGGAGAGTATCCGGGCGGCGCTTAAAGAGGTGATCGACCCGGAGGTCGGGATCGACGTTGTCGATCTCGGCCTGATCAAGGGGATCACCGTCCGGGACTCCTCGGTGCTCGTGGAGATGGTCCTGACCACCGCCACCTGCCCGCTCGTCGACTACCTTACCGACCGGATCCGGCGCCGGGTGCTCGACGTGAGCGGCGTCCGGGACGTCGAGATCCGGGTGTTCGACGAGCCATGGGACTGGGACCGGTTCTTCAGCCAGAGGGATGTTCTCAGGTGATCCTGATGTCCGGATACCCCTGCCGGAGAGAGGTCCGGGACCGCTATGGTCTCACTGGAGAGAACGGTTCCTGACCACCGGCGTGCCCGGAGGCGGCACGGAGGCTCGTGATCCGTCAACCGCCCCCGCCTGAGGCCGCAGGGTTCCCCGTCCGCAATGATACCGGCGGACGGTGCCTGCCCCCGCTTTGCCCTGCAAAAGCCTTCAAGGCACAGAGCATGAGGGAGGCCCGGAGCGTCTCGTGCGGGTACTTGATGACCTCGGCAATGCTCCGACCCTCGTGTGTCAGGGCCGCGTCGTTTCAGGGGCGAACCTTTTTTCCTGCCGCACGCCAGAGATCCGGTAACCATGAACAGCGACCTGAAGGCGGCCGTCCTCGAGCGGTGCCGGAAGATGGAGATCCCGCTCGTCGGGGTCGCGAGCACGGAGCGGTGGGAGAACCCCCCGTTCCGGCCCTGGATGCCGGAGGAGTTCTACCCGCAGTCGATCTTCCCCGAGGCCCGATCGGTGATCGTCATCGGTCTTCCTGTCCACCTCCCGGTGCTTGAGACCTCACCCTCCATCTACTACCATGAACTCTACAAAACCGTCAACGCCCTGCTCGACCAGTACACCTACCGGCTCGCCTCCTACCTCAACGACTGCGGCTACCCGTCGGTCTTCGTCCCCCGCGACGGTTACGGGAGCATCGAGGTGCTCCAGAAGAACCCCATCGCCTTCTTCTCGCACCGCCACGCAGCGCTCCTCGCGGGGCTCGGGACGTTCGGCGTGAACAACACCCTCCTCACGCCGGATTACGGCCCCCGGATCAGGTTCGGCTCGGTTCTCACCGCCGCGGACCTCCCGCCCGATCCGCTGCTCACGGAGAACCTCTGCACCCGGTGCATGCTCTGCGTCGAGGCCTGCCCCGTAGGCGCGCTCGACGAGCGGGACTACCCCGAGGGCCTCACCGACAAGGCGGCCTGCGCGGAGGACAGCGCCGAACTCGCCCGGCGCCACATCTCTCCCTGCGGGATCTGCATCAAAGTCTGCCCGATCGGGGATGACCGACGTCACTACGGGCACAGTACCGCTGCAGGTGACGGGGATCCGCGCTACCGGCGCGCCAGGGAACACGTGCAGAGATGCGGCGGGCTGTAAACCCGCCAAAAAAAGATTATTCTCTTCTTACTCTGCCCATCAACTGATCCATGAGTTCCGGCGCCCGGTCGCGCATGCCGAACCCGACGATGATGGCGATCGCCGCGCCGATGCCGATCCCGACTCCCCAGGCTATCGGGACGACGAAGACGTAGATGATCGAGAGGTCGAGCATGAGCTGCTGGAGCGCGAGGATGGCGACGACGAAGTAGAGGAAGGCTCGTAACAGCATCGCGATCAGTCCGAAGCCCTGGATGCTCTGCGTCTCCCCCATGTTCTGGAGTAGGTCCAACAGCCAGTCGATCAGGATGAACCCGGCGACCAGGATGATGAGGAACGCGACGACGTTCGGGATGTAGGCTACGATGGCCGCGACCGCTGCTGTCAGGGCCGGGATCTGCAGGACGCTGACCGCCGTGAGGATTGCGATGAGGTAGATGAACCAGCGGACGATGAGGTCGAAGAGGCGGCTTATGTTCATCGTGGAACGTTCGATCTGCTGGCCGACCGACGTCTTCCGGAGCGCGTCGTCGACGCCGATCCGGTCGAGAACTCCGGCAACGACCCTCCCAAGGATGCGTCCGAGGATCCAGCCGATGATCAGGATGACGATCGCTGCAATGAGGTTTGGCAAAAACAGAATGACGTTACGGGCCAGTTCTTGAACCGGCTCTAACACCTGAGCCGAAAGGTCTCCATTTGTCACGGTATATCACCGGGAGAAGGATCTAGGAGGTACTATATATACCTTAATGCCCCGGCCACCCGGGGAGCGCGGGGAGACCGTAGCCAGGGGAGTGCGACGGGCGTGAGCACCGCCAGGTGCGAGCACCCGGAGTTTGAGCACCGATAGGTGCAAGCGCCTTCTCAGAAAGGGGGGGTGACGGAGAGGTTACTCCTGAGCCCCGGCCGCTGCTATCGCCCGGGATCGCCCGGTGAAGCGGTACATCAGCGCGAGGATCGCCGGCATGACGACGATTGCGCCCACGAGCGAGAACCCGACCGATATGACCGTCACGATCCCGAAGTTGCTGATGATGTTGAACGTCGAGAACGTGAGCGCCGAGAACCCGAAGACCGTCGTCAGCCCCGATACCGTGATGGCCGTCCCGATCTTCTGCACGGCGGTCTGAATTGCATCGAGGAACTCCATGCCCCGGGCGAGTTCCTCCTCACACCGCTCCATGATCAGGATGGTGTACTCGGACGCGACGCCGATCGTCATCGAACCGAGGACGGCGGTCAGCGGTGTATATTCGAGGCCGAGGAGGTACATGATCGCGCCGTTCCAGCCCACGATGAAGACGATCGGAATGACCGGCGAGACGGCGCCGAACTTCCGGTAGACGAGAATCAGGAAGCCGAGGATGAAGGCGAACCCGAGCAGGGTCATATACACCCTGGACTCGCTGATGTCGTCCATGACGGCGGCAAACATCTCCATCTGGCCGGTGATCTTCACCGTCACGCCGGCCGGCGGGTTGTTCCACGCGACGTCGCTCTGTACCCTCTCGACGAGGCCGCGGGCGACGCTCATCTCCATATCAACCGTCGAAAACTCGAGCACCGCTTCCAGATTCCCGTTGAGGTAGCGTTTCAGGGTCGATTCCGGGATCCGGGCAATGACGTTGTCGACCTCCCTCTCGGTCGAGGGGAGTACCCCGTTGTTGTACTCGCGGACCAGGGTCGCGATGCTCGTGACGCCCGTGATCTTGTCATTATGCTCCTGCTCGTAGACCCCGAACCGATCTATCCAGGCGAGCGTCTCCGGAGAGAGTACGTCGTCCGCGAGCACGATGACGGGGATGGTGCTCGTCGAACCCATGACCCGGGTGAGTTTTTCGAGGGAAAGAAGGGCGGGCATATCGCCGGGGACGAAGGTCTTCTCGTCCGCGCTGACGGGGACGCTCTGGTCGAGGTAGAACCCTCCTGCCGCCACAACCGCAAAGAGCATGATGACGGGGATCGGGTATTTTGCGACGGTGTAGGCGAGCCGCCCGAGAAGACGGTCGTATCGCTCGATGGTGGATTCTCCCTTCGCCGGTTCGGTTCCGGCGGCTGCGGCCTCCTTCCTCGGCCGATAACGGGTGACGATCGCAAAGACCGGGACGATGATCAGCGCCGCGATGTAGCAGGAGACGACCCCGATGGTGCAGACCATCCCGAAATCGGCCACCATCGGTACCGGCGCAAAGAACATCGCGATGAACCCGAGCGCCGTCGCCGACATCGCGATCAGGATCGACGGCCCCATCTGGGTAACGGTGGCCCATACGGCCTCTGCAGTCGGTTTGCTCTGAATCTCCTCGTCGAACCGTGCGTGGAGCTGGATCGCGTAATCGATCCCGATCCCGATGAGTACCGGGAACGCCCCGACCACCACCATGCTGATGGGAATGCCGAAGAGACCCATGAACCCGAAGGTCATGATCAGCCCCACGGCCACGATCCCGACCGGGAGAAGGCGGTAGCGAACGTGGGAGAAGAGGAGCATCACCGCGAGAACCATCAAGATCATGGCCACCAGGATCAGCATGCCCGTCTCGGATCCCATCGCCTCGCCCATCTCCAGCGAGAACGCAGGGTTGCCGGATACCGTGACCGTGAGCCCTGCTGGGGGCTCCGATATGGCGATGATGGACTTGATGCTCCCGACAACCTGTTGCTGCGCCTCCATGGAGACCCCCGGTTCGAGGTTGATGACGCTGATCGTCATCAGGTCAGAGGGCAGCATCCTCTCGACCATCTCGGGTGGAGCCTGGCCGATGATCGCATCGATCTCAGCCTTGGACGACGGGAGGGTGCCGTCGTTCGCCTGTTTCAGGAGGTCGACGACGCCGGAGACGGAATCTACGTAGCGTTCGTTCCTGAGGTCTTCCTGGAGATGGTCGATGTACCCGAGAATCTCCGGACTCCGGACGCTGTCCGTCTCGTAGATGAGCATGATCGCGTCGGAGCCGTAGGTTTCGGCGTAGTGGGCGAGGAGCGCGCCGCGGGGGGTGCTCTTGTCCAGGTAGGCGTCGTCACCGGTCTCCATCGAGACCATCGAGAGCCCGAAGCACGCCAGGATGAATATGGCGGCGGCGACCCCGACGACGGTCCAGGTACGGTTGTTGATCGCGGCGGCAAGCCACTCGTAGGGGTTCTTCATACGTGCTCCTCCGCCGCCTTCTCCCCGTACTCCCCGATGATCGCAATGGTCACCGCGTGAGCAATCTCGCCATCGCTCCTGCCGGCGGGCTCGATCCCGTAATCTTTTGCCATGTCCCGGAGTCTTGCGGGGTTGAGGATCCGGTAGCCGTGGCCGCCCTCCCCGGATGTAACCATTGTCATGAGGACGGACGAGAGCAGGGACGCTGCGGACTCTTCATCCATGGCGAGACGGTGCAACAGGGCTACAGCCCGCCGGCAGTCCGGCGGGGGGATGAATCCCGCCTCGATCCAGACCTGGTCGGTCTCCTCGATACGCGGCTCTTTGCAGGATTTTTTGCGATAAACCGGTCTTCTGCACGGTGATTCCCGGGAACCCCGGCAGGATCCGGTATTACAGGTGGTTGCGCAGTTCACGTCTCTCCTCGTGATAAGTGACTCTCTTGCTGGAGGTAGTGTTTTTAAGGGACAGGATATGAACCTGCTGCAACTCCGGCGGGGACAGGTTCTGCGATCTGCATGTCTACACCGGTATCGGCGACGGCGGGAACCTGAACGAAGTTCTCCACCTCATCTCCACTTACAAAGAGGTACGAAATGTCATCTTCAAGGAGGCCATTTTCTCCGGGAACGGGGCGCTCCCGGGCCTCAACGCCGGAGGCAGAGAGAACTTTTGATTGCGGCGAGGCGCCGTGGCTGCTACGAGTATCCCCAAAAGATCATGCGCCAGCGGTTCGCGTTCGCGGGAAAACCGGGCACCAGCAAGGCCGCTGCGATCGAGTACCTGCGAAAGGCAGAGGCTGCCCGTTGCCCGGGAGACGGGTGGTTCGGGCGACGGCTCAGCCACACCCGGCCCCCGCTCGTCCGTTGCCGCTGGATACGCTCCAGGGCCTGCCGGCGATGGTTCTCCCGGTTTTCGGAGGGAAGATACATGCGAGCATCTGTTCTGGTGGTATCGCTCTTCTATGCTGCTCCCGTTCGTCCTTGCGGAACGGCCTTCTTCCGAAGGTGAGTATGCCCGGCCGGGCGCCCCGGCACGTTCTGCAGGGCCCGAATCACAGACGGTGTGACTCCGGTTTCTGGCAGGAGGCTGCTCCGGTGAAGGGCAGCCTTGCGAGGAGAGTCGAACCCTCTCTCGCCGGTATATCCGTATCTCGTCGCAACTCATAAGTGTGTTGCAACCAAACGGAGGTGCAATGGTTGCGGAAATAGTGCCCGGGCTCCGGGCTCTCGGGATGAACGAATACGAGGCAAGCGTCTACTCCACGCTCGTCGGGCTGCAGAAGGCGACCGCACGGGACATTCACGAGGCAAGCGGAGTCCCCCGGGGACGGATCTATGAGATCTTAAATGACCTTGCCCGCCGGGGTTTCATCGCGGTTGAAGAGGGATCCCCCACCTCCTACTACGTGCTCGAGATCGACGTGGTCTTCGACCGGCTCAAAGAGGACTACATCCGCGCCCTCGACGAGACCCGCGAGGCGCTCAAGAGCCTCTCGGTCAAACCGCGTCTCCCGCCCGACTCGTTCTTCATCCTCAGGAGCGGCTGGGCAATCGAGAACCATCTCTCCTCGCTCTTCCGCCGGGTAAAGAAGAGCATGGTGATCCTCTGCTACGATCCGGAATTCCTCCGGAAACACTATGCGGCCATCAAGCCGCTCGAGCGCAAGATAAACCTCTTCGTGGTCGTGCGGGAGAAGGGGGATTATGCCGGCATCAGCCTCCCTATATACGAGGCCAGGGGAACCGTGCTCGAGCTCCTTGAAACTCCGGCGGTGAACGAGTCCGTAATGGGCCAGAGAAGAGATGAGTGCGCGCTATTGGTCGACGGTCGTGACTTCTTCGTCATCGCCACGGTGGGGTCCGGGCGGCACGCGGTGATCGGATCGGATATGCCGATCATCGGTTACATGCAGAAGACGATCGTCGAGCGGCTCACCGGGGCGTGAGGGGCACGAGCGGTGACCTGCCCGGATAACGTTCGGTAACCGCATGCATCGCCTTCACGGTGGCTTCTCGTTCTGCCTGTCGGGGACGCGGACTACCTTTAGCCGTTCGCGAAGTGCCGGTATGTCGGAACGTGCCGTTTCCCAGACGATCTCAAGGCTGACGCCGAAGTAGTGATGAATAAGTTTGTCCCGCATTCCAGCGATGAAGCGTCACGGGACTTCAGGATATTGTTCTTTGAACGGTCCCGGGAGGTTCTTAACCGCCTCTCCGAGGATCTCCAGGTTTCTTGTGACTGCGTCCTGTGTCTTTGTGTCGGCGAGAAACTCACCGTAGGTCATGCCTGTGGTATACCGGAAGATGCGTTCGACAGCCTCGGTGATGTCGCTGCAGAGGAGGCGGATCTCCGAGCGTTCAGGCATACGCAACCTCGGCGGCTACCCGCTCACGGATAAGTGGCTTAAGGGCGTCAGGCGTCACCAGGTCAACGGGAGCGCCGAGATGGAGCGATAAATACTCCTCGAGTTCGACGAAGGTGAAGAACCCAACCGGTCGGGAGAACTCGACGAGGATGTCGATATCGCTTGTCTCGGTCTGCTCACCGCGTGCGACCGAGCCGAAGATACCGATCCGGCTGACCGAGAACCGCGTGGAGAGTTCATCCCTGAGCCGTTGCAGAATCGCGAAGATCTCTTCCCGGGACCGCATGGTTACTGGTATTCTGTCAGGGAGGCATTAATGAGTTGCTGCAAGAGGGGAGGGCGGCCGGCCGCCGCCGCCCCCTTACGCGCTCTCCGGGTTCACGACCCGCCCTGCAAAGAGAATCGTGCCGGAACCCTCCTCGACGATGAGGAAGACAAACGGGTGGTCCGCCCGGAAGACGGGCGTTGTGTCCCCGCCGGGCGCGCTCTTTATGTTCATGACGACGCCGGTCGCCGCCGCGGCCTCGGTGCCCTCCTCGTTCACGTCGACGAATACCTTGTGGACGACCTCGCTGATGAAGAGCATGTCAGTGCCGTCCATCCCCGAGAAGTCGGCATCGCCGGAGAACGCCGTCGGCATCCCCATCGCGGCGAGCGCCTGTGGGAGGCTGTACGTCGTCTCAAGCGTGAACTTCGGGAAGACGACCCTGACGCGCCGGTCGGCGAGCGTTTTCCGGAGTTCGGCGAGTGTCCCCGCATCCAGCGCCTCCTCTGCCGCCGTCAGGTTGTCATCCCGCGGGAGGAGGACGAGCATCGAGAGTTCGGTTCCGTTCCCGTGCGCATACGGCATCCTGAGCGCCTGGAGGGTCTTGGTCTCGGCATATCCGTAGATTGCATCCTCGTCTGTCCGGTGCATCATCGGTACCCGCACCGTCTCGCCCGGAGCGACCTTGAACTCCTCATCGGTCGTCTCGGCTGGGTCGAACTGCTTGACCCAGGTGCCCTTGAAGTAGATCGCGTTCGTGATCACGAGCCGGGTCATCGGGTTGACCGAGCCGGGCGGGAGGAGGTCGCGGATCTTATTCTCGGTCTTCTCCTCTACCCAGCGGTTGATCGTCTCGCGGGACGCTTCGGTATCGCCGATGAAGTCGAGGTTCGTCACGTTTGCCGAGTACCGCCGGGCGGCCGTATCGACGTATCCCGGGAGGAACGGGTATGTCTCCTCCGCCCAGAGGGCGTTTGCGGTGCGGAGGGTGTAGGTCTCGTCCCCGTCGTTCAGGACGGCGTCGAGCCCGGCAAACCCTGCCCGCCGGAGGGTCTCGTTCTGTGGCAGGTGGAGCACCGACCCGATCTCGTCGGCGGTCGTGCCCCGGGCGCCCTCGTAGGTGATCGCGAGGGCCGAGGAGATGCTGTAGGGCGAGAAGAAGATGTTCTTGCCCGCATTCCCCGGGTCGCTCGCGAGGTGCCGGTAGAGGTCGGCCGCGAACCGGTTGTTCCCCGCCGAGACGTTGCCTGTGCCTTCCGCAACCGGCCCCGGCGTCTCCTGCCCGGCGGGAGGGGCCGACTGCCCGGACGTGGTTTGCGGCGTATCGGTGCACCCGGCAACGATGCAGCCGATCACGATGAGGCCTGCGAGAAGCAGCAGGCCGCTGATCCTTCTGTTCATGCTGTGTGATATGGCACACCGGATAATTATGCCTGGCGTTAACGACGAACGTCTTCGAAGTCTTGCCCCCTCAGACGGGCATCTTCTGGACGCGCCCCCCTTCGAGTTCCGCACGGTGCTCCGGTGTCCCTATGGGTGCGTGTCCCGGAATCGGTTTTCCTTCGGCGTAGGCAAGGTAGAGAGCGCTGTTGACAAGGCCGATATGCGTGAATGCCTGGGGGAAGTTGCCGAGGAACTCTCCCGTCGCCGGGTCGAACTGCTCGGGGTAGAGGCCCACGTGGTTCGCGCGGTCTACCATCCTCTGAAAGAGCGGTTGCGCCTCCCCGACCCGGCCCGAGAGTGCGAGGCAGTCGATGAGCCAGAACGTGCAGAGGCCGAACGCGCCTTCTTCCCCGGGAATGCCGTCGTCCACCCGGTAGCGGTAGACAAGACCGTTCTCCATCAGCCCCTCCATCGTCGCGTCGATCGTCCCCTGGACCCGCTCATCATCAAAGGGGAGGAACTCGAGCAGCCCGATACGGAGGTTCGCGGCATCCAGATCCTTCGACCCATACGACTGGACGAACGCGCCCACCTCCGCATCGTAGCCCTGTTCGAGGATCTGCCGTTTTATTGCCGTAGCGCCTCGCGCCCACCGCTTTTTGTCCCCCTGGAGACCGTATCGGTCGACGAGGTGAACCGCCCGGTCGAGGGCCACCCAGAGCATCACCTTCGAGTAGACATAGTGGCGCTCCTCGCCCCGGATCTCCCAGATCCCGTGGTCGGGTTCTTTCCGGAGGGAGCATGCCTCGTCCGCGACCCTGGAGAGGAACGCCATCTCCTTCTCCGGGAGTTCGTACCCCCGCCGGAGGAGCTCGTACGCGGTGTTGAGGAGTTCCCCGTAGATCTCGAGCTGGAGCTGTTTGGCGGCGCCGTTCCCGATCCTGACCGGGCGCGAACCCCGGTAGCCCTCGAGGTGGGGAAGTTCCTCTTCATCGAGGTCGGTCCACCCGTGGATGCTGTACATGAGATGGAGCCCCGGCCCTTCTTCGGCATGTATCTCCGAAACTCGCTCCATCCAGGCGAGGAGATCGATCGCCTCCTCGTCATGCCCGAGAGCGATGAGCGCCTGCGCCGTCATGGCCGAGTCGCGGATCCAGGAGAACCGGTAGTCCCAGTTCCGCACGCCCCCGATATCCTCGGGGAGCGACGTCGTCGGCGCGGCGGTGATCGCTCCCGTCGCGGCGTTCGTCAGCAGTTTGAGGACGAGTTCCGATCTGACGAGCAGGGGGAGCAGGCCGTCCGCCCATTCTTCGTTGTGGAGGGGCTCGCTCCCGTGAGCCCACGCCTGCCAGACCTCTCCTGTCTTCTCTACGATGGCCTCCGCCTGCTCCGGCACGTAGGTCAGGTCTTCGGTTCCCCACCGTGCGATCAGGACGCGCCGTTCTCCTGCCCGCATTGGGAACGCCGCCAGGAGGGTATGGCCGTCCGCCTCCTCGGCCACCTCGCCCTCTTGTGTGCCGAAGAGAGTCATGTCGTCCCTTCCGTCGGTTGCCATCCAGCCGTTTGGGACACGCTCGATCTCGGTCGTCCCCCGGGCATAATCGAACCGGGGCGACCACTCCACCGCCACCTCCACGGCGCCCTCCTCGCAGTCGAGGATACGGTAGAGCTCGGGCGGGGCGAACGACCCCCCGCGTCCCCTGATGCTCCCAAACAGCGGCATCAGGTCGGTCACCACGAGCGTCCCCGCTTCATTGGAGAACCTGGTCACGAGGATGTTGGTGTCCTCGATGTACTGCTGTCTCCCCCGTTCTACCTCCGGGACGGAGACCCGAAACCTGCCGCCGAGCCGGGCGTCGAGCAGTGCGGCAAAGACGCTTGTCCGGTCGAGGTAGGGGTAGCAGCACCAGTCGATAGAGCCGTCCGTTCCGACGAGCGCCGCCGTCCGGAGGTTCCCGATGACGGCGTAGTCGGCGATGGGTTTGTAGCCTTCGTCCCGCATACGGTCACCCGGTCAGCGCGGGGAGAACCTCGCGCCCGAAGTCCTCGATGAACTCGACCTGGCCCCGGTTCACGTTGTGGAGGAAAAGGTGCGAAAAACCGAGATCGATGTCGTCGTTGAGCCACCGGAGATGCTCCTCCAGGTCGGCCGAGACACGGATCTTTCCAAAGACCTTTGCAGGTTCGGCGAACTCCCCCATCGCCTCGAACTCTCCCGGCTCCCGGAGGGTCTCGAGCACCGTCGCCGGAAAGACGTTCGCCCGCCACTGATCCCATGCGCCGGTTCGCGCCTCGTCGTCGTCCCGCGCGTAGGAGAGATCTACCTTGAGGTGCATCGGTTTTCCCTCCCCTCCCCCGCGGCGGAACGCCCCGGCGACCTCTGCGAGTTCGCGTTTCGGCATCGCGACGGTGATGAGGCCGTCCGCCCATCCGCCGACCCATTCCGCGGTCGCAGGCGTCAGGGCCGCGCCGACGAGAAGCGGCGGTTCGGGCGGCCGGGTGTAGAGGCGTGCCGAGACAGTTCTGACCGGGACGTCGGCCGTGACCGTCTCCCCCGCCCAGAGCCTTCTGATGATGGTGGCGGACGCGAGAAGCCGGTCGTTTCGCTCCTGCTTCTCCGGCCAGACCTCGCCCGCGATGCTCTCGTTGAGGGCCTGGCCGCTCCCGACGGCTACCCAGAACCGGCCGGGGAACATCTCGGCGAGCGTCGCCGCCGCCTGGGCAATGATTGCCGGGTGGTAGCGGTAGCCCGGGGCACAGACCACCCCTGCCGGAAGGGCGGTCGCCTGGAGCGCCGCGCCGAGCCATGACCAGGCAAACCCGCTCTCCCCCTGGGCGGGAGTCCAGGGGTTGAAGTGGTCGGAGGAGAGGATGCCGCGAAATCCGGCTGTCTCAGCACGTTTCGCAAGATCCAGCAGCAACCCGGGAGGAAACTGCTCGTGCGATGCGTGATATCCTACCGTCACCGTTGATTCTGCCATTGATGCCGCCTCCGTGCCGGTTCTTCCCGCGAACCGGTGGGCAGACTGGAGGTGAGGATACTTAAAACGTACCTGCCGCCCGCACCTCCGGCGACAGATTCTCATGTCCGATCGATAACGCTTCCGTTCGGGCCGATGCGATGGCCGGGATATACCCGTTCGTCTTCCGAATCAGGAGCAGCCGTCACCTCTCCTACCCGGGGCGCGGGGGGTTCAGGCCGGTCCCAGGAACTCGATGTAGATATAGTAGGCCGAGAAGGCCGCAAAGAATACGCCCACGGCAAACGTCAGGATGGTGACGAAGAAGGACGGGCGGAACTCGACCGGGAGCATCCGCCGGTTCAGGTAGATCGTCATGAAGGCGACCACCGGGATCTGGATCGCCTCGATGATCCCTGCGATGGCAAGAGCGGTCACCGGTTCGAGCCGCACGATAACCAGGATGAGCGGCAGGATCCCCATCAGCCCGAGCAGGTAGACGTAGCGGTAGAACCGCATCGAGACCCATCGCCCGGCCGCCTTCACCTGCCGGGCGATGAAGATCGACCCCTGGCCGAGCATCCTGGTCCAGCCGTCGAGGTTGGCGACGAGGGTGCTCCAGAAGGCGAAGAACGCGGCAAGGATCATCAACCAGGCGCCCGGTGGCCCCCAGACGTCCCCGAGGAGCACCGAGAGGACCGCCGTCACCTCGGGCCCTTCGGGGAGAAGGCCCTCCGGCCGGAGGAGTTCGGTTCCCAGGATGAGGAGCGCGACGAGCAGGAGGAGGACGATGCCCGCAGCGACGGTCGTGGATATGGTCATGAGCCGGAGCCAGCCCCGCATGTAGTCCTTCTCGCCCCGGGAGAGGTGCGCGATCTCCGGCAGGCCTTCCTCCTCGATGACCCGCTCCTCCCCGCCTTGCCTGTGGACGGTGTAATAGGCGGAGCCGTACCCCCGGGCGGTGAGCCAGTAGGAGTACCAGACGAGACCCGCAGCCCCGGACATCACGAACCCGAGCCACGGGAGGAGTTCGGCGAACTCGACGTCGGGGGGAAGGGTCGGCGCGAGGCCGGCGGCGAGCGGCACGATGCCGGGGAAGACGATACCGGCGGTGGTCACCAGGGCGACGATGATCGCGAGTGCCATCACGATGGATGTCCGTTCAACACCCTGGTATCTGCCGAAGAAGACGAGGAGGATGGAGACCAGGAGGACTATGGCCGCCCATACCGTGAAACTCCCGGGAAGGGCGATGATGATCGCGGAACTCGCGGCCCCCGCCATCCCGGTGATGGTCGTGACCGCAACCAGGAGCTGGGGGATCACGATGACCCAGACGCCCCAGTTCGCCGGCCCGGGGAGGTTCTTGATCCCCTGCAGGAGCGAGCCTCCCGTCACGACCGCGTAACGCCCGATCTCGATCGAGAGCACCGTCTTTAAAAATATCGCAAGGATGAGCGCCCAGAGGACGGAGTAGCCGTAGAGGGAGGCGATTCTCGGGGTGAAGAGGAGCTCTCCGGTCGCGATGGCGGAGATCATCCAGATGATCGCGGGCCCCATCCATGCAAGGGCCTCCCGTCCTCTGGGGGCCGGGGGGACAATGGTCCGGTCTTCGTCTGCCATGGGCATTCTGCCCTGCAGGGTCCGGGCATACATAAGTCTTGCCGCGGTGACCTGACCCGCGGAGGCCGGGCCCGGTGGGAAAAAGTGGGGTTGTTCTCAGGCGGCGGCTGCGGGCTGTCCCGGAGAAGTGCCGTCGGAGAGCCGCTTGATGAAGAGCCGGGCCCAGATGTATGCAACGATACCGCCGGCGACCTGCCAGCACCTGGGTAGCTGCGGCATATCCGGGACAGGTCGGCGACTGATGTATACCGGGGCGATCCGGCTACGTGATCACTGCTGCCCGAGATTCTGATACGCCCACTCTACAGCCTCAATGAACTCCCGATACCCTGTTTCATCTATCAGGGCGCGGAGTGGAATCCTGGGGAGAGGGGGATGTCCATCACCAGGTACCTGAACACCGGGGATCGCGTTGAGCATACGGAAGAACTCTCGAAGCGTCTTTTCGTCGGTGAACGAGCCCCTGCAGATCAGCCTCATACTCGTAGAGCGTCTCCTCATTGGTACCAGAGTGTCGTCTTCTGAGACGAGATAAACAGGATCGCTCATGTATCTCCCTTCTAGGTGGACGTATCTCTGGGCTGCTCTGGTTATTGCTGAACTGAGTGTTGCAGGGCTATTGCGTGTGCCTGTCCGCCCTGTAGAATAGCGTTAGTGCTTGATACCTGAAGGTGCCGAATTGTTTGAGAGGAGAGACCCCTTCCCATCCCTCAAAAAGAGTTATCACACCATCTGCTCGCGGGCAACGCCCTTTCCCGCAAGAATGTCCCGTAAATGCTCTCGGCCGCTCGGCTCCGGGATCTCCCGCCCTTCTTCCCGGGCGGTTTCGAGCCAGAGGTCGATAGCCACCTTTACTTCGCGGAGTGCCTCCTCTTCGGTCTCGCCGAACGCGGAGCAGCCGGGAAGCTCCGGGACGACGGCGATGAACCCCTCGTCCTCGTCGCTGAAGAAGATCTCAATCGCGTATTTATGCGGCATCTTCGCCCTCCAACAGAGTATAGTGCTCAATGATCTTAAGAAGTTGTCTTACCTGGTACGGCTTTGCTTTACCCTTCACGTTCTGGAAGTTGAGGATCTCAGGAATCCCGTCGCGCATGTAAACAATGTGACTGCCTTTCCCGCCCTTCCGGTGAAACCCAAAGGTCTCCGCCGCACGGCAGAGGTCTTCGAACCGCACGTTCTTCGGGTTGTGCTTCAGATGCTCGTAGATTTCACGCCGGTTCATGCGGAGCACCCTTGCAGTTCACCTCGCCTGATCTTCTCCTCGATCAACTCGTTCTGCAGCATCCGCACGAGCTCCAGGTTCTTGAGCACGCCCTTGCTTATCGCCTCCTGCGTATCCACCCCGTCGCAGCGGTGGAGTTTGTCTGGTATATGGGTGAACTCGAAGACCTCGCGGTCGCGCAAGAGCGTCTGGTTGTAGCGATGAGTCTCTCTGCCTCATGTGTAAGCAATTAGAGAGCGGTTATATGAACCCGCGCCGTGGTCAGGGTGAAAGTGAACAAGTACATCTAGCAGCACCCCTGGCATGGTGTATGACAATTTTACGGCGCAATACCCGGGATCGGAGAATCCTGCCGATGTTCGACAGTCTTTGAAGGCTATTTGGAGGGCCTGGATGGATAGGCGTTCTTGAGGAATAGCCGATTCAAACTAATCCAGGCAGCAGATGCTTATATCTCCTGCAGAAATCACGGTAAGCAGTTGTGAGGGAAATAAGAAGGCCAGGGCCGAGATTCGAACCCGGGTCGAGGGATCCACAGTCCCTTAGGATAACCGACTACCCCACCCTGGCAAGGTACTCATTATAGTTGGTAGTCGGATTTGATTAAGGTATCTCTTCACTGTGCCGGCATCAGACGCCGTCTCGGGGGTCACGGACACACGGCTGGCCAGAGGGCGGGAGCGTTGAGCACCCTCAGGTGAGAGTAGCGACGTTCCGCCGGGAACAAAGCTCGAGCACCCCCGGGTGCGAGCGTCCGGAGCATGAGAAGACCGAAGATCTTCGGGGAACGACAGATGGAACATCCAGAGTTTGAGCGCCGAAGGTGTGAATCGGCGAGGTGAATTATTAATAGACGCCATGTTCTATAACGTACCAGTGTTCCGGGCGCCGAGCGACGCCCCGGGGGTAGGGGAATCACCCCGACTCTGGTGTGATTCAGGAAAAGCGACCAATATCTCGGGATTTTTTCGGGTTTATTCGTCCATACAGTATATACCGGAAGGTGATTATCATGGCAAAGGAATCAACGATCAGGACCCCCATCGTCTGCGTGATGGGCCACGTAGATCACGGCAAGACATCGCTCCTTGACCGGATCCGGGGCTCGTCCGTGGTATCTACCGAAGAAGGCGCGATTACACAGCATATCGGCGCCACACTTGTTCCCATCGATGCAGTCACCCGCATGGGCGGGGCCCTGAGCAAGATCAGCGTCAATGTCCCGGGCCTCCTCTTCATCGACACCCCCGGGCACCACGCCTTCACCACCCTTCGTGCGCGCGGCGGGGCGCTTGCCGACATGGCGATCGTCGTGGTGGACATCAACGAGGGCTTCCGCCCACAGACGATCGAGGCGCTCCAGATCCTGCGCAACTACAAGACGCCGTTCGTCATCGCGGCAAACAAGGTCGACCGCATCCACGGCTGGCGCGTCCAGGAGAATCAGCCGTTCTTGAAGACGTTTGCGCAGCAGAACGAGCGCGTCCAGGGTATGGTCGAGACGAAGGTGTATGAACTCGTCGGCAAACTCTCCGACCTCGGGTTCAACTCCGAGCGGTTCGACCGGGTCTCGGACTTCGCGCGAAACATCTGCATCGTCCCGACGAGCGCCATCACCGGGGAAGGCCTTCCCGACATCCTCATGGTTCTGATCGGGCTTGCCCAGCGCTACATGACCGAGAGCCTCAAGGTCAGCGCCGAAGGTCCCGGCGCCGGCACCGTGCTCGAGGTGAAGGAGGAGCGGGGGCTCGGGATGACGCTTGATCTGATCCTCTACGACGGCACCCTCAAGGTCGGGGACGAGATCGTCGTCGCGGGGAACGACCAGATCATCGAGACGAAAGTGCGCTCCCTCTTAAAGCCCCGCCCGATGAGCGAGATCCTGATCGAGGAGCGGTTCGAGCGCGTCAAGTCCATCACCGCCGCAGCGGGTATCAAGGTCGCCGCCCCGAAACTCGACGGGGTCATCGCGGGCTCCCCTCTCCGCGTCGTCCGCGGCGGCAACCGGGACGAGGTGATTGAGCGCGTTCGCCACGAGGTTCAGGACATCGAGGTGAACCTCTCCGATGTCGGCGTCATCATCCGGGCGGACACCATCGGTGCCCTCGAAGCGCTCTCGAAGGAACTCGAAAGTCACCAGATCCAGGTGATGCGGGCGACCGTGGGGCCGGTCACCCGCCATGACGTCATCGAGGCGGGAACGATCAAAGACCCCCTCTACAGCGCGCTCATCGCCTTCAACACCCCCGTCCTGCCGGACGCAGTCGACGCCCTTGCGGATTCGGCGATGTCCCACGTCAGCATATTCGAGGGCGGGGTCATCTACCAGCTCATCGACGACTACGTCGAGTGGAGCGACGAGAAGAAGCAGGAGTTCGAACGGCAGAAGTTCGAGAAGGTGATCATGCCCGCCAAGATCCGGATCCTCCCGAACTGCGTCTTCCGGCAGAGCAACCCGGCGGTGGTCGGTGTTCGGATCCTCGGCGGGAAACTCCAGAGCGGGGTCGATCTCGCCCTCCCGAACGGCAAAAAGGTCGGTCGCATCAAGCAGATCCAGGCGAAGAACGAGTCGGTTCAGGAGGCCGAGGCGGGCAAGGAGGTGGCGATCTCGATCGAAGGGCCGACGGTCGGCCGCCAGATCAACGTCGACGACGACCTCTACGTGGATATCCCGGAGCGGCACGTGAAGGTGATCGAGCGGGAGATGTTCGATCACTTAAGCCCGAGTCTGCGCGAGACCCTGGAGGAGTTCACCACCCTTAAGCGCCGGGAAGACCCCTTCTGGGGGAAGTGACCCGTTCGGGGAACGTGCGGGTCTCTCCCGCTCGCCCCCCTCCAACCCTGCAGAGGTAGTCTTTTAATACCATATTCTCAAATTGTATAGGTACCTTCGAAGGAGTCGTCAACATGGCAGATTTCAAAATCATCCTATCAGACCCGGAGACCGGGCGTTCATATAAGATCGATGCGACCGGCCCCACCGCCGGAGCATTCATCGGCAAGCGCATCAGCGACGAGATCAACGGGGACATCCTCGGCTTTGCGGGCTACACGATCCGGATCACCGGCGCTACGGACAAGACCGGTATTCCCTCACGCCGCGACCTTCCCGGCCCATCCCGGAGAAGGCTCCTCCTCTCCAAGGGTGTCGGGTTCCACCCGGCCATGGACGGGGAACGCCGCAGGAAGTCGGTGCGGGGCAACGAGATCAGCGCTGACACCGTCCAGATCAACGCCGCCGTGAAGCAGAGCGGTGCAAAGCCCCTGGCAGAATACTTCAGCCAGCCCGAGGCGGCGGCTGAATAAATCCGCCCCCGATCTTTTCTAAAACGCTATTTTCCCGGGTCGATCCGCCCGTATTTCCTGTCGTTCTACCGGCCGCGCCAGGGTTCGCTGAGCGTCGCCGTGAGTCGTGGCGTCCCCTTGCCGGCCTCGTCCGGTCGGCCCCGCACCTCCACTCACAGAGGCGGCAGGAGTTGAGGTCTTCCAAACCGGTTCCTGACGCAGGCATGCACGATTGCCTTTGGGACGGCGGTATGCCACCTCCGGTACAACTATTCGCGAGGCGAAGCTCCGCAGGAACAGAGCTTGAGCACCGAAGGTGCGAACGGGTGCCAACGTATGGGCATGGACATGACATCGCCCGAATCCGGCGGCATGGTCCTGCGCCCCGTGGGTTTTGTCCGGAGCAGCGTGCAGGAACCCTTCCTCGTCTCCGGGAGAGACGGCATCGCGATGCGGGAAGGGCCGGACGCGAGCAGGGATCACGTCAGGAGCGTGAAAGAGGCAGTATCGGAGATCGTCATCGAAGAGAACCGCATCGCGCTGCTTGACGGCATCGAGGAGTACTCCCACGTCACGGTGCTGTACTGGGGGCACAAGGTGCCGGAAGAGGACCGGTCAGTCGACCGCGTGCACCCGATGGGCAGAACGGATATCCCGAAGACCGGGATCTTCTCGACCTGTAGCCCTGCCCGTCCCAACCCCGTGCTCGCGACCGTTGTCGGGTTGCACTCACGGCGGGGGAACGTTCTCGAGGTCACCGGGCTCGACGCCGTCGACGGCAGTCCCATCATCGATATCAAGCCCTATGTCCCGGCCCAGTACCCGAACGGCGATGTGCGGATCCCCGCGTGGATGGAGCGGCTCATGAACGAAGTGGGCGAGCGCCGGGCGTGAATCTTTCCTCAAGATGCGTGAAAAAAAGTATGTTATCGCGACTTCGCGATCGATCTCTCCAGGGCAGGCAGTTTGTCGTCGAACGCCACCCCGTATCTCTTCGCGAGGATGATCACTGCCGCCTCCACCCGGATGTTCCCGTCGAAGTTGTCGGTGACGATCCGGTGGAGTTCGGCGACGACCTCCTGGGGCGGCTTCTCCGTCGCGGCGGCGATCCGCCCGATCAGTTCCTCATAAGGGCTCTCCTCCGCTGCGAGGACGTCGGAGGTGGGCTTGAACCCGAGCGGTATCGAGACTTCGGCGAGATCGAAGAGCGGCCGGATGGATCCTCCGTCCACCTCGATGAGTCCCTCAGCCTTCGCCCGCTCCAGGAGCTGGTTTGCCTGCTCCTTGTTCATCCACTTCCGGTCGATGGCGATGTAGAAGACGAACTCGCTCTTCTGCAGCCGATCTTTACGCATGTGCTTGAACGGCGCGGCAACCGCAATCCTGACACTCACTCGCAGGCACCCTTGAGCATCGTTCGCAGGTCCATCGCGTCCAGGTCCCCGAGCCGTCCCTCCTTCGCGATGTAGCACTCCGTCACCGCACCTTTGTCGACGATCCGGAGGAAGAAGATGTTCTCCGAGACCGGGAGCCGCTTTTCAGGGGTGAGCAGCGTCCTCTGCAGGTCGACCCGGAAGTCCGCCACCTCCGTGACCTTCTCGGCGAGCGGCGCGAGGTCGTTCAGGTCGAGAAACTGCGTCCGCCCGTCTGCGATCTGGACGAGCATCCGCTCCTTGACGAGCCCGTCGACACCCCGTGCGGTGGTATGGGAGTCATGCATCCGGGCTATACAGGCAAGCACTTCCCGGAACGGCCGGTTGAGCTCGAAGTCGAGGTCGATGGATTGAGGGAACCGATGGTATATCCTGCGCATCACTAGAACTGAGGTCTGCGGAAGGTAAAAAGAATGTGATCGCTAGAGACGCAAACGTTTTCTGCACATCTCCCCCTCCTCCCCCCATGGCCAACCACCTCACGCTCCTGCAGATGAACGACTCGCACGGGTACCTGGAGCCGCACCAGGAACTCTTCTATGCCGCCGGGCCGCCGGTGTACCGGACGGCAGGCGGGTATGCCCGGATTGCCACGCTTCTTCAAGATGCGCGTGATGAGCGGCCGGGAACTGTGCTCGCGTTCGACTGCGGCGACACCATCCATGGGACCTACCCCGCCGTCCAATCAGAGGGCGAAGCGCTCGTCCCGATCCTGAACGCTCTCGCCTTCGACGGCATGACCGCCCACTGGGAGTTCGCCTACGGCCCGGAGCAGTTCCGGAACGTGGCGGGGAGACTCGACTACCCCGTCCTCGCCGACAACTGCTACGACGACGCGACCGGCGACCTGGTCTTTCCCGCGTACACGGTCTCTGAGACCGACGACCTCGCGGTAGGCGTCATCGGCATCGCCGCAACCATCGTCGACAAGGTGATGCCGGACTCATTCTCGAAAGGAATCCATTTCTCGCTCGGCAGCGCCGAACTCCCGGGGCACATCGCCCACCTCCGCGAAGAGGAGGGGGTGGATCTCGTCGTGGTGATCTCGCACCTCGGGTTTCCGCAGGAGGTGCGACTCGCCCGCGAGACGGATGGGATCGACGTCCTCCTCTCGGGGCACACCCACAACCGTCTCTTCGAACCGGCGGTCGTGAACGACACCGTCATCATCCAGTCGGGTTGCCACGGCTCCTTCCTCGGGCGGCTCGACCTTACGGTCGAGAACCGGCGGGTGAAGGGGTTCGACCACGATCTCATCGTCGTCGGCGAGGAGGTCTGGCCTCACCCGGAGGTCGAGGAGATGGTCGAGGGGGTCATGGAGCCCCACCGCGAGTACCTCTCCCGGGTCGTCGGGGAGACCCGGACGGGTCTTAACCGGAACACGGTTCTTGAGGCCACGATGGACAACCTCCTCCTGCAGGCGCTCATCGACGTCACGGGCGCGGAGATGGCGTTCTCGAACGGGTGGCGCTACGGCGCCCCGGTGCCGCCGGGCGAGGTCACGATGAACGATCTCTGGGACATCATACCGGTGAACCCCCCGGTCTCGACGGTCGAGGTCACCGGCCGGGAGCTCAGGGCGATGATGGAGGAGAACCTGGAACGGACTTTTTCGCGCGATCCCTACCAGCAGATGGGCGGCTACGTGAAGCGGTGCATGGGAGTCAATATTTACTGCAAGCTGGAGAATCCGCCTGGCCTGCGGATCCAGGAGTTCTTTGCCGGCGGCAGAAGGCTCGACCCGAACGCCGTCTACCGTGCGGCGTTCGTCACCGGCCAGGGCGTGCCGCCGAAGTACGGGCGGAACCGGGAGAACCTTGAAATTCATGCAATCGAGGCGCTCGAACGCTACCTGGCAAAAGGCCCCGTCAGCGCCGAACTCCGCGGGAGCGTGACGGCGATATGAGCCCCTCCGTTCGGGTCGTCATCCACCTCGACGAGCGCGAGAAGGCGGCCCTTGTGCTGCGGAACACAAAGAACCTCGTTGAAGATCTTGCCGGTGTCGAGGTGGAGGTGGTCGCGCACGCCGACGGGGCGGAGGAGCTCCGCACCGGAAGCCCGCAGGCGGCGCTGATGGCGCAACTTGCGGATCGGGGTGTCCGGTTCGTCGTCTGCGAGAACACCCTTCGTTCCCGGAACCTGTCGGAGAAAGACTTCCCCGGTTACGTTGGAACCGTCCCGTCCGCGATCGTAGAACTGGTCGTCAGACAGGCAGAAGGCTGGCAGTATCTTCGGCCGTAAAAAAGGATGGGTATCTTATACGAGCAGGACGGCGTTGACGACACCGTCCTGGCTCGGTCTGCTGACGATCCGCGCGCGCCCCATCTCGGTCTTGATGACGGCGCCCTTCGTCAGGAGTTTCCGCCGGACGTAGTTCGGGTTGGCGCTGTTCGCCTCGACCGCCTCGATCTTCGCCTTCTTGGTCTCGCCGGTTGTGGGGTTCGAGACCGTTGCGTAGTCTACCCGGAGTGCCCGAACCTTCTGGTTGCCACCATAGGTACGGATAATTCTCCTGCGCTCTTCACCGATATGCGTCTCTGCCGGAGCTCTTCCGATCTCCGATCTCTTCTTGCCCTGGGAGGTGTGGTAGCGTCCGCCCGACGGCTTCCGTACTGATCTTCCTTGCCACTGCATGTGACCACCGATATACTCTGCTGAGGACGCAATACCCATCGGGGGTAGCAATCTCTCGTTAAAGTGCTATAACTATTCGGGACCAGGATATTTAACTCTGCTGATCACGCGAGGATCGCGTCCAGCAACGCCTCGAGCCCTTCTCCGGTCTTCATGTTCGTCCGGAAGATCTTCATCTCCGGGTTGTAGCGGCGCATATCCGCCTCCATCCGGTCGAGGTTGGCGCCGACGAACCCGGCGAGGTCGACCTTGTTGATGACGCCGATGTTGCTGCTCCGAAACATCATCGGGTGCTTGTTCACCACGTCGTCTCCTTCTGTCGAGCTGACGACGACGATCCTCTTCTCGGCGCCCAGCCGGAAGTCGGTCGGGCAGACCATGTTGCCGACGTTCTCGATGAAGAGAACGTCGATCTCGTCGAGCGGGAGATGATCGATGGCGTGCTCCACCAGGTGGGCGTCGAGATGGCACTCCTTCCCGGTGTTCGCGTTGTAGGCCGGAACGTCGAGAGCGACGATCCGCTTGAAGTCGTCGTCGCCGTAGACGTCCCCGGCGATGGCGCCGGCGCGGAGGCCCCGCTTCCGGATAAGCGGCACCAGCCGCTCGATCGTGGCGGTCTTCCCCGACCCGATGGCGCCGAGAAGATCGAACGCCCGGATGCCGTGGTCTTTGAGGTGGGCTGCGTTGGCATCTGCAAGGCGGTTGTTGACATCGTAGATGTCCTTCTCCACGTGGACGTCGATGTGATGCATGGTATGTACTGTGATCATGATCTGTTTATAGATTAACCACCAGATCATACACTATGAGCGCTGAACGCATCCTGTACCCCTGTTACTTCGACGCCACGCTCGAGCGGCGGGAGGGGCGCCGCGTTGCTAAAAATATCGGCGTGAAGTCCCCGGACATCCCTGCCGTCGAGGCAGTCCTGCGGAAGATGAAGGTTCCGCACCGGGTTGAGGAGCACCACCATCCCGCCCGGTGGGCCGAGCACGAAGGCCGGGTCGTGGTGGAATGGGAGGGGAGCAAGGAAGACCTGATCCGGAAGGTTGCAAGCGGTCTTGCCGCCCGGAAGTGACTGCGATGTATGATCTGCACACCCATACCATCCTCTCCGACGGCGAACTCCTCCCGACCGAGCTGGTTCGCCGGGCCGCCGTGCTCGGCTACGAGACGCTCGCGATCACCGACCACGCGGACGCCTCGAACCTCCGGCACCTGGTGGGGGCGGTAGAGGGCGTCCGTGAGTCTGCGCGGTGCTACGGCGTGAACCTGCTCGTCGGGGTGGAACTCACTCATGTCCCACCGTCCCTGATAGGGGCGTTTGCACGCGATGCGAAGAAGTTCGGCGCCGATATCGTCGTGGTGCACGGCGAGACGGTGGTGGAACCGGTCGCCCCGGGAACCAACCGCGCGGCATGCACGTGTGAGTACGTGGACGTGCTCGGCCACCCCGGACTCATAGCGATCGAGGATGCGCGGATGGCCGCGGAGCACGGGGTGGCGCTCGAGATCACCTCGCGAGGGGGGCATAACCGCACCAACGGCCACGTGGTCCGGGTGGCGCGGGAGGCCGGGTGCCGGCTCGTGGTCGATTCCGATACGCATGCTCCGTCCGATCTGCTCTCAAAGGATGCACGGTGGGCGGTCGCGCTCGGCGCGGGGCTGACGGAGGCGGAATCCCGGGAGGCGCTTTCCCGGGATATTAATCGGCTTCTTCAGAAGTGAGATGTGGTATTTATAATTTAGCAAAAGCTTTTTATACTCTAGTGGTTAATATATATATGTTACTAAATACGCCCGGGTATAGTACCCCCTAGAGGTTGCAGTTTGCGGTTAATCGGTCGTTCTGTAAGTGTTTGCGGCAATCGCTTGTTAATCTTGCGATGTGATGCTGCTCAGTTGCCCCGCCTCTACGGCGAGGCAGTGGATCGCCGGTTAAAACCCGTAGGGAAGGTCGTTGACATATTTGGGAATATATCATCGCCTTATGCCGTAGTCCTCTGCTACAACGGCTGCTCCGTGCAGGTTGGCGAGAAGATCTTTGCGAGATAGGTGTATAATCGATGGCTGAAGTAGAAAAACTAAAACAGCTGCAGTTGCAGCGTGAGGCCCTGAAGAAGAGAGGGGAGCAGAAGGTCAAGGAGACGGAGAAGAAGCGCACCGAAGAGAGCGTCCAGTCCGTCTGCCCCGAGTGCGGCAGTCGCCAGCTCGTCCACGACTACGAGCGCGCGGAACTCGTATGCCAGAACTGCGGTCTCGTCCTCGATGAGGAGTTCATCGACCGCGGCCCCGAGTGGCGTGCATTCGACCACGACCAGCGCATGAAGCGCTCCCGTGTCGGCGCACCGATGACGTTCACGATCCACGACAAGGGTCTCTCGACGATGATCGACTGGCGGAACCGTGACTCCTACGGCCGCGCGATCTCGAGCAAGAACCGCGCCCAGCTCTACCGGCTCCGGAAGTGGCAGCGGCGTATCCGTGTCTCGAACGCGACCGAGCGGAACCTGGCGTTCGCGCTCTCGGAACTGGACCGGATGGCCTCCGCGCTCGGTCTGCCCCGGAACGTGCGCGAGACCGCCGCGGTCGTCTACCGCGACGCGGTGGACAAGAACCTGATCCGCGGCCGGAGTATCGAGGGTGTCGCGGCGGCGGCGCTGTATGCGGCATGCCGCCAGTGCAGCGTCCCGAGGACGCTCGACGAGATCGCCGAGGTATCCCGTGTATCCCGTAAGGAGATCGGCCGCACCTACCGGTTCATCTCCCGCGAGCTCGGGTTAAAGCTCCTGCCGACGTCCCCGATCGACTACGTACCGCGCTTCTGCTCGGGCCTGAACCTGAAGGGTGAGGTCCAGAGCCGGGCGGTCGAGATCCTCCGGCAGGCCGGAGAGCGCGAACTTACGAGCGGCAGAGGCCCGACGGGCGTTGCTGCGGCCGCCATTTACATCTCGTCGATCCTCGGCGGAGAGCGGCGCACCCAGCGCGAAGTCGCCGAGGTTGCGGGCGTGACCGAGGTCACGATCAGGAACAGATATAAGGAACTGGCAGAAAAATTAGATATCGAGATCATACTCTGATCTCATATCTTCGGGCTCGTAGATCAGGGGTAGATCGCTACGTTCGCAACGTAGAGGCCGCGGGTTCAAATCCCGCCGGGTCCATCCGTTCTTTATTATTATTTTCGCGAGATGCATCTGTCCATAGGCGACCGCAGGTCGCCGGGGGTGTCGAGAGGGGCGCGGCCCCTTCGGTTGGGACAGAGAGGCCGCGGGTTCAAATCCCGCCGGGTCCATCCGTTCTTTATTATTATTTTCGCGAGATGCATCTGTCCATAGGCGACCGCAGGTCGCCGGGGGTGTCGAGAGGGGCGCGGCCCCTTCGGTTGGGACAGAGAGGCCGCGGGTTCAAATCCCGCCGGGTCCATCCGTTCTTTATTATTATTTTCGCGAGATGCATCTGTCCATAGGCGACCGCAGGTCGCCGGGGGTTTCGAAAGGGGCGTAGCCCCTTTGCGCCCGGGACGCTCCTCGCCTATCCCCAGGTGAAGTTCCTCCCCGGCTCCTCCCCCTGATCCGGCAGCACCAGTTCGAACCGGGTCGTTCCCCGCAGCGAGACGTCTGCAGACACTTTGTTCGAGTACGGGTTGACGTAGGTATCGAGCGCCGTCCGGTTGCCGGTCTCGTCCTCGAGAACCATCTCTAAGTCCCACTGCGAGTAGTTGTCGTCCCTCACCGCCGCGTCGCCGACGAACCAGTTCTCTGCCGGGAAACAGCACGACTCGACGTCGTTACGGTAGTAGAGGGTCAGTTCGCCGCTGACGTCAGCGTCGCCCGCATCGAACTCCCAGCGCCGGTCGATGCCGGGATTCTCCGGCGTCCCGTTCACCGTAGCGGTGATCGTGCCCGGCCCCCTCACCTCCGAGACCTCGAAGGTTGCAATCACCCATCCGTTGGGGTCGGTGAAGTAGACGG
This sequence comes from Methanoculleus horonobensis, assembly GCF_001602375.1. Classification (NCBI taxonomy): domain Archaea; kingdom Methanobacteriati; phylum Methanobacteriota; class Methanomicrobia; order Methanomicrobiales; family Methanomicrobiaceae; genus Methanoculleus; species Methanoculleus horonobensis. The sequence goes on from NZ_BCNY01000015.1 coordinate 786,312, forward strand.
TACTCTCCCCCGGCTCCGCCGGTACCGCGGCGGAGGCGGTATAGGGCTCCCCGGAGCCGGGCGAGATCGCCCTCTCGATGAACCGGTAACGGAGCCGCACAAAGTCCAGCATCGCTTCGGTGTGGTATCTCAGGTAGCCGAGATCGCCGTGGTGGTTCTGCGGGTGCAGCGCGAACGCGTCCTCCGCGGGCGTGACATTCAGCCTGTCCCCAATCGTCTCTGTGTGGAGAGCGAGCTGCCCGGCATAGTAGTCTTCGGTGAAGACCTCGTCCATCAGGAACGTCATGCGGAGGTTGAGCCGCTCACGGAGCGCGGGGGTCTCGAGGAACTTCTCCACCAAGTCGTTGTTCCAGTTACTTGCTATCGCCGACTCATACCCGAAATAGTCGTTGACTGTATCGCCTCTCCGGGTGTGCGAACCGAACGTCAGATCTTTGTCCCAGGGGATGACCACCCACCCCGCATCCGGATTGTCGGTGTCCAGGTAGAGCCAGTAGTCGTCGCTGAACGCGTCGACGTCACCGATGAGGTAATGAATAGCCAGCCAGTCGATGAAGTTCTCCTCGTCAAAACGCTCGATGAAACCTTCTTCGAACTCCGGGCCGGCAGGAGTCCGGTAGACCCAGGCGATGAGGTCACGGAACGCTCCCCAGTCCGGTTCGCCCCGGCTGTCCATGGTCTCTGCGAGAAACGCCTCCGGGTCGTCCTGCTCGTCGATGGGATACCCGAAGACCGAGAGGCGATTGATCTCCGGCACGAGATAGTAATGGCCCCGGAAGTCGTCGGCGACCAGTGTCCCTGCGGGGTTCAGGCCGTTGCTTGCGAGCAGATCGCCGTCGACCCGCTCCACGTGGATGTACAGGCCTTCATAGACGCCGTTGATGTACAGGTCGAAGTACTTCGTCCTCGGTGCCGGCTGCCCGAGAGCGTGGAAGAGATCCATCGACAGCCTCTCCCGCATCATCGTGGGATCGGTGTAGGTGGCTTTCAGGTTCATATCGGTGCTGCCGAAGATGAACTCCTGTGATTCGTCAAACCGGATGTTGAACGATTTCTTCGGCAACTCTCGTGAAGAAGTGCCCCGGAACCGCACTCCCTCCAGTTCGATATCCTCGCCGTCGGGAGAGAGCCGCACGTAACCGTCCAGCCGTTCATCGGATGCATCTCCGCGGGTATACAACTCGACGAGATCCTTCCAGCCCATGAAGAGGTACAGGTCCTGCACGCCGGAATCCGGGCTGCTCACGTTCTCCTGTCCCGCTGCCGGGGGTATGACGGAGGCTGCCAGAGACAGCACGATGAGCATGCTGGTCGCAGCCCGGGTAGTAGATTCCATCGTCATGGCGGGCAGTCATGCCGTCAGATGGCATTAAGGTTCCCCGGTGGGGGAGCGAGCGAAGCAGCACCGGGTACGCGATCACCCATGCCGACAGCCATGGCAGATGGGGCCGTCACGCTGTTCCTCAATGCCACCCGAGGTGAACGTCTATGTAAAAACTGCAGGGAGAACGGGGATATTCCCCGTTCTCCCGTCTCACCGCCGCCGGAGACGACCCGCGGCGCCCGCGGCAGCGACGGCGAGGAGCCCGATGAGCGCACCCGCCCCGCCGGCCTCGGTCGGGGCCGTCGTGGCGCTCTCCGTCTCTTCCGCCGCCGTCACCGGTTCGTCGGCCGTCCGGAAGATGAAGGCCCGCTCACCCGCGCCCGCTGCGAGGTAGTCTCCTTTTTCCGAGAGGGCGACCGCACTGACGGGGGCGCCGGCGTCGAACGTCCAGCGCGGGTTGCCGTTGCCGTTCCAGAGGTACACGGTTCCGCCCGCGTTCCCGGCCGCGACGGCCTCCCCCCGCCGGGAGACGTCCACGGCGGGGACGTTGCTTGCCGTCCGGTTCTTCCAGATGAGGGCGTCGTTCGGCCGGTAGCACTCCACGTCGCCACCCTCCTTGCCGACGACCACGAACTTCCCGTCACCCGAGAGCGCGAGCGCGAGGATCGGCGCTCCGGTGGGGAGCGCCCAGGGGAGGCCCCCTGACCGGCCGTAAACCTGGAGGGCGCGATCCCGGGCCCCGGCGGCGACGACCGACCCGTCGCGGGAGGCGTCAACCGCGGTGACGGCATCCCGGGCGAGGCCCTCCCAGACCAGGTTCCCGTCCCTGTTCATGAAGAGGATGGCGCCGTTGCTGCTCCCGGTGACGATGAATTTGCCGTCGCTGGTGAACGCGACGGACGTTGCGTGCGGCGGGGTCTCCCCGGAACGGGCCCCCGGCTGCATGGCACGGTTCCACTCCTCCTTCCCGAGGTTGGTGAAGAGGATGATGCGATCGCCCGCCACCGCGAGCGACCGCCCGTCACCCGCGAAAGCAAGGTCGCGAACGGATCCTGCGACGCTCTTGGTCCAGTAGCGGCCGCCGTTACCGTCGAAGAGGAGCACGTCGCCCCCCCCGGTTCCGGCGGCAATGTAGTCCCCGGCGACGGCAACCGCGGTCACCGCATCCGGAGCACTCGCGTTCCAGAGAACGGTGCCGTCCCGGTGCAGGCAGACGATCCCCCCGTCGCCCGTCCCCGCGACCATATACCTCCCGTCGGCGGTTATCGCAACGTCGTTGACGATGCCTCCCGTCGATACGCCGTGGTAGGAGGTCTCCGCCCCGGCCGCTGCCGGAATCAGGGCAACGAGCAGGGCGATGATCAGTGCAGTTCTTTTCATGGTTTATCCCTGCCCGGGAAAGGATTCCCGGAATACACCTACTTTCTCGGGTGGGTTCTTAAACCATTCCGGTATCGGGTTCTGCCGCGGAAGTTTGAATACCCACGGCGCGCAATCTCCCGTCAGGTGAATTATATGGATACCAGGGCGGACGAGGCGGTCTCCCGCTTCATGCAAGGCTACAACTGTGCACAGGCGGTCAGTTCGGTCTTTGCGAAAGATGCCGGGGTTCCCGAAGAGGTCGTCCTCGGGATAGCCACGGGGTTCGGCGCCGGGGTGGCGCGTACCGATGGCATGTGCGGAGCGGTCTCGGGGGCGGTCATCGCCATCGGGCTCCTGTTCGGGAGCACCGGCCCCGAAGAGAAAGAGGCGAAAGACCTGACCTATGACATCACCCGGGAGTTCGTCACCCGTTTTGTCGAGAAGAACGGCACCGTCTCCTGCACCGGGCTTCTCGGGTGCGATCTCTCGACCGGCGAAGGGTTTGCCCGGGCACGCGAAGAGAACCTCACCCGGACGATCTGCCCCCGCTGTGTCAGAGATGCGGTCGAGATCCTAGAAGAGGTTCTCGCGCCCGTCACTTCCGGGCAATCCACCACGCGGTGAGGGACTCCGGCAGGGACGGGAGCCTGAGTCTCCGCCGCAGGTCGTCGGCACCGAGGCTCTTTGCTGCGAGAGCCCGCTTCTCGACGAGGTGCCAGGAGAGGAACGCGAGAGCAAACGTCACGGCGAACGAGAGCCCGAAGAGCGCCGGGAGAAGGAGCGCGTTTGCCGTGACCTGGATAAGTGCCTGCTGAACCGGGTAGTGGTAGATGTAGACGCCGTAGGAGAAGTCTCCTGCTCTCCCGAAGGTGCTCAAGTACGGGATCGGCAGGTGCGCGGCGTAGATGGTGAGGTAGGGGATGGCGATCACCCCGGCGACGGTCAGGTAGGGCGTCATGGCCGAGAACCCGAGCAGCAGGAGCAGCCCCCCGGCGATGACCGGCCGGTAGGCGATGCGATGGCGGTGGAGGTAGAGGAACGCCCCGATGAGGAAGTAGAGGGTGAATCTGACCTTCGCCATCCGGGGATCGTCGAACCAGTACATCCAGACCAGGATGTTTACGGCGGCGAGGGCGGCGATGGCGCCCCATCGGTGCAGGAACCCGGCGATCCCGAGGGCCGCGACGACCCCGTACATGAAAACCTCGACGGGTATCGTCCAGAGCGACCCGTTGACGTAAGTCCACGGATTGCCCTGGAAGAGGCCTATCACCGATCCGTCTTCAAAATAGGGGGCGGTAAAGAACGCTGCCGGGGAGAAGAGGGCGGCGAAGTAATCCCCCGGGGGAAGCGACGTCATCAGCGGGCCGATGACGAAGAGCGTGACGAAGATCGCGACGACGAGGGCTGGAATCACCCGGAGGAGTCGTTTCCAGGCAAACTGGAGCGGCGATGCGGTCGACTCCCAGCTCATAGCGATCAGGTAGCCGCTGGTGACGAGGAGAGCGGCGAGCCCTCCCTGTGCCACGAGTGTGACCGGGTCGTACATCCCTATCCCGACGTAGCCGAGCCTGAGGGCGTAGGCGTGCGCGAAGACGATCATCGCCGCCGCCGCGAATCGCAGGAAGTCGAAGTTGTTCGAGAACCGGCCCCCTGGAATGCTCCCACCTTCGGTGACCGCCCCCGGGTGCTCTCTTTTCATGGCTATCGGGATCCTTTCCTCACTGTACAGTGACAATCGTTAAATATTTAGTCAAAATATTCTCTCCAATGGATCCGCTCGTCGTCGCCACGTTCGCTGTCGTTATCCTTCTCGAGATCGCCATCCCGCTCGCGCTCGGCTACTGGATCGTGAGAAGGTTCGGGGTCCCGTGGCGAATCTTCGCCCTCGGCGCCCTCTTCTTCATCGCCGTGCAGATCGTCCACGCGCCGCTTGTCCTCGTGACGCAGAACCCACTCTACTTCGCGCTGCTGCCGTCCGGGGTAACCGTGGCCCTTGCCGGCCTCGCCGTCTACCTCGGTCTCATGGCGGGGCTATTCGAGGAGGTCGGGCGCTACCTCGTCTACCGCTACTACTTCCGGCGGCGGGAGATCCCCCTCACCCGGGAGACCGGTCTCCAGTTCGGGGTCGGGTGGGGCGGCGTCGAGAGCATCTTCGTCGCGCTCCTGGTGCTCACGAGCATGGTCTCCTACATCCTTCTCATCGGCGACGGTGGAGCGATCCCCCTGCCCGACGATCCCGCCGTCCAGGCGGAGATAGACGCTCTCCGGGCGCTCACGCCGCTCGATATCCTCCCCGGTCTCGCCGAGCGGATGATGACGATCACCCTGCACATCGCCTGGTCGCTGATGGTGCTCGCCGCCGTCGTCTACGGGAGAAAAACGCTCCTCGCCCTTGCCGTCATCTGGCACGCCGCCGTGGATGCCGCTGCCGTCTACCTCGCGCAGACGCAGGGGATCCTGGTGACCGAGGCGGTGGTATTCGTCTCTGCGGTGCTCGCTCTCGCGTATATCCTCTGGGAGTGGCGAAGGATGGGGGTAAGGGCGGCAGCCTAGCCCTGCCACTTGTGCAGGTATCCCCGGCGTTCGAGCGGTTTTCCGTCCGTGAGAACGACCCGCTCCGGTATGACCTCGCCGATGACGTGCGCAGTAACCCCCGGAACCGGAAGGATGCCGGGAGGAGCGGTAAAGAGGAGTTCGAAGTCTCCCCCGCCGTAGAGCGCGAGGTCCCGCCCTTCCCTCTCCGGGACGCCTGCCGGGAGCGGGAGGCGGGCGGTATCGATCGAGAAACCGCAGTCGTTCACGGAAAGAAGGTCATGAAGCGAGAGTGCAAGGCCGTCGGAGATGTCCATCATCGCCGAGACCCCGGCACGGCCGAGCGCCTGCCCCTCCTTCACGCGGGGCTGCGGTTCGAGGAGTTCCCTCATGTGCCGATCATGGCCGTTCAGGGCTGCCTGCGCTTCCCCGAGCGATCCTGTGACCGCAACGACGTCGCCCGGCCGCGCTCCCCGCCTCCGGACGAGGTGCTCCGGGGCGACGAGCCCGAGCCCCGTGCTCACGATCGTCAGTTCCCGGTGGGCGTCGAGATCGCCGCCCACGAGTTCGGCGCCGAACGCGGTGCAGCAGTCCCGGGCGCCCTCCATGATCCCGGAGAGGCGTTCCGGACGGTCGAGGCCGACCGCGAGGAGCACCTCGCCCGGCGCCGCGCCCATGCTCGCGACATCCGAGAGCGTCACCGCCGTCGCCATCCACCCAATCTGCCAGTCGGTCATCCCGGCCGGGAAATCGGTCGTCTCGTGGAGCATATCGGTGCTTGCGACCATGAGACGGTCGCCGCAGGGGATGACGGCACAGTCGTCCTCGAGCCGCTCCGGGTCGATGATCGTTCCGATCAGCCGGTGCAGGCTCCGTTCATCCACCGCGGCGCACCTCCTTCTCCCGCTCGCTCCGGTACTCCTTGAAGAGGTACTCGACCCGTTCGGCCTCCTGCTCGCGCCGGAACTCCTTCTGCTCCTCCTTCCACTCCGCGGTCGCCTCATCGAGGGTACCGGTCAGCGCTGCGCCGGTTCTGCCGCGAATATCCGGCCCGACAGCCTCCGCGGGGAGGAGGGGGAGATCGATCTCGCGGGCGACCCGGATCAGGTGCGGGTCGGGCGGCTCACCGCCGACGACCAGCGCCCGCACCCCTGTTCCCGCGAGGTCCTTCACCACACCGCGGCCCCAGCCGTGAGTCCGCGGGACGTAGAGGACGTCCCCTTCGGCGATGCCGATCTCCTCCTGGAGAGCCCGCACCGCTTCACGGGTGAGGGAGTCGAGCACCTTGAGCGGGGTGTAGTCCTCCGAGACCTCGAGGTTCGCGACCTTCTGCATCCGTTCCAGGCGTTTCTTCAGCCGCCGGGATCGCCGCCGCTCGCCCCGGAGCTGCTCGCGCAGGCTCTCTATGGCCGCGTCCTTCGCCGCCATTTCCGCGTCCAGACGAATCTTGCGCTCGGTCGCGGAGCGTGCCCGGCGCACGTCCTGACGCAGCCGCTCCAGATCCCGATCGCGTTCCCGGAGTTCCTCCTGCAGTTCCTGGACGTAACTGCGGAGCCTTTTCACCATCCCGTCGAGCGCCATCACCCGCTCGTCCTCGACCGGCCGCTCCGGCTCGGCCTCCACCGCTGGTGCCTCCTCCTTCTTTGCCGCCGGAACCCCCTGCAGGTCTGCAAGGACGGTGTCGAGCGGCTGGCCCCGGAGTACCCGCGCCCGGACCTCGTCGAGGTCGAACCCCGGCCCCACTCTCTTTGCGATGTTCCGAAACTTGTTCTGAAGACTCCGGTAGGCGTCCAGCGCCGCCGAGAGTGCGTCGCGCTCGTGGTCGTTCGTGTAGGAGAACGGGGCGGTCAGGTCGTATTTCGCCTCCACCGAGAGCGACTGCTTCGGGGTGTAGGGAATGGCGTTGAACGCCCGCCGGATCTTCTCGACCGAGTAGGGCATCTGCTGGACATCGGAGGCGACGATGAGTGGTTTTCCCGCACGGTAGAGTTCTTCGACGATATCGGACATCGTCATCTGCCGCGAGCTCGATAGAAGAACCAGATTGCCGTCGAGGTTCACGGCCGCGATGCCGGTGGTCGTCCCCGGGTCGAGCCCGACGATCAGGTAGCGGGGGCGGCCGGAGAGGGGTTCGAACCGTATCCGGTCGAGCTGCCTTCCTGCCACCCGCACCTGGACGTCGGCGCCGCGGGAGGAGTGGACCGGAACCATCTCCCGGGGAGCCTTGACCCGGAAGGCGACCCTTGAGTAACCGCCGAAGGCCTTCGTCTCTTTCTTCTCGTAGTCGAGTCCGGCGCCCCGGAGCCGCCCCTCGATCTCCCGGGCCTTCTGCATCACGCCGCCGTGGATCTTTCTCGCGTAACGGTTCTGGCTCCACCCGCCCCGGCCCGGCGAGCGGTGCCTGCTCACCACGATATCGGTGGTGTTCTCGAACGCGATCACCTCGACGCCCGCCCCGAGCGCGGCCACCCGGGCGGTGGTCCGTGCCTCGGCGTAGGGGTCGAACTTGTTGAAACTGATGTTGTAGCGTGCCGCGACCTTCCCGAGGCTCTCTGTGCGCTCGCCGCCGGTCACCTGGACGAGTTTTGTGGTGGGTGGGAGCGACTGGAGGAATGCGTGGAGTTCGCGCTGGTCGGCGGCGATCTCCTGGAGGCTGTCCACCGCGAGGATATCGGGCTCTTCGGCGGCAAGGAGGCGCTGGAGCCGGAACCCGGTCACCTCCTCGACGCCCTGGACATCGCCGTCCTCCACCCGGGCGAGGGCGTAGACCGGCCGGCGGGTACGGGAACGAACCGAGCCTTTGATGATGTCGATCCCGAAAACCTTCACCCCACCACCCTGGCCAGTGCTTCGTCGAAGGCGTATTCGATGCCGTATTTTCGTTTGAAGTACTGGAGGATGTTCTCGATGTCGCGGTTGAGGATCTCGCCGGCGTTCGGGTGAGCGGTCTCCACCCACTGCGGCCAGTCGATCAGCCAGCACTGTCCCTCGTCGACCATGACGTTGAACTCGCTCAGGTCGCCATGGACGATCCCGAGGCGGTAGGCTTCATGGATGTTCTCGAGGATCTCGTCGAGAACCGGCCGGGGCTCTTCGAGGGTCGCCCGGGAGAGGTTGACGCCTGGAATGAACGACATCGCCACGACGTGCCGGTTCTGGTCGATCGGGAGCGGCACCGAGACGGCAGGATGGAGGGCCTTTAGAGCGTCGTACTCCATCTTCGCCGAGTTGCTCGAAGCGAAGATCCAGGGGCAGTGCCCGGTCTCCGGCATGTAGCCGCGCTTTACGCGGGCGGACTGGAACGATCGCTGTCCGACCCGGTGGAACTTGAGCACCACGACGCCGAGGCCCATCGCCTCGTAGACCTCCGACTCCTTCCCGACCCCGATCTGCGTCCCGAGCGCCTGGATGGTGCCCCGGCGGGTGAGGGAATGGAGGGCCAGGCTGTCGTAGCCGTTGAAGACGAGCGCGTACCCCTCATAAGGGGTCTTCTCGTACCGGACCATATCCATGGCCATCAGCCTGCCCAGGCGGTAGGAGAGCTCGGACTCCGAGAACCTGGTGGCCGACTTGAGCACCTCGAGCGGCACCCACTGGTACCGGCGCATGAGACGTTCGAGGGCGAGCAGGATCCGGAGTTCGTAGGCGTGCAGGGATCGCACATATTCTGCAGGAACAGGCATCTTCTACACCATTTATGTGGCCCGGTGATAAAAGGATGATCGAGAAAGTATGAAGTGCAGCAAATGCCGCCGCGACGCGATTCTTTTCCAGCGATACTCGGGGCTGCACCTCTGCGAGCAGCACTTCAACCGGGATTTCGAGGCGAAGGCGAAGCGGGCGATCCGGGAGCACCGCTGGATCGAGTCGGGCGATACGGTGGCGGTGGCGCTCTCGGGGGGCAAGGACTCGAGCGCTGTCCTCTTCTTCCTCCACCGGCTCCTCGGCGAGCGCCGGGACGTCCGGCTGATGGCGATCACGGTGGACGAGGGGATATCCGGCTACCGCGATCCGGCCCAGGCCCGGACGATCGCCGAGAGCATGGGCGTCCCCTGGGTGACGGCAACGTTTGCCGACGAATACGGGATCACGCTCGATGAGATCGTGGGCCGGAAGGGCACGGGGCTCTCCTGCTCCTACTGCGGGGTGCTCCGGCGGGCGCTGATGAACCGGATTGCCCGGGAACACGGCGTCACGAAGTTTGCCTACGGGTTCAACCTGGACGACGAGGCGCAGTCGGTGCTGATGAACGCTCTCCGGGGGGATGCCGACCGGCTCACCCGCCCCGTGCGGGAGACGGAGGGGATGGTTCCGCGGATCAAGCCGTTCATGTACATCCCGGAGCGGGAGGTGGCGTTGTATGCCTTCCTCCACGTCGAGGGGTTCGACCTTGCGGGCTGCCCCTACGCGGGCGACGCTCTCCGGGGCGACGTCCGGGGCATCCTCGACGACTACACCTACCGCCACCCGGCGACGAAGTACTCCCTCGTGAACCTCGGCGAGGCCCTCCGGGGGACGGAGAGACCCGAGGGGGAGAAGATGGGGTTCGGGGTTTGCGAGAGGTGTGGTGAGCGACTGCCGGAACGGCAGGAGCTTGAGCACCGGGAGGTGCGAGATGCGACTGCCGGAACGGCGGGAGCACGAGCACCGAAGAACGACGTTCCTTCAGGAACGGAGTTTGAGCACCGGAGGTGCGAAGGTGCGAAGCCGTGCGGGAAGATCTGCCGGACGTGCCAGGTGCTTGATGAGGTTCGGAAAGGTGGTTGACAGAGACTGGATGCACTCATTTATGGTATGGAGCGGAACAGTCCAGACGATGAAACCGCCTGGTACGGTGGACCGTGGGGCTATCGCCATTGGGGGAGTGCGACTGGCTGAAGGGCAGGAGCACGAGCACCGTTAGGTGCGAGGGGCTGACGGGGAGGGGGGCGAGCCCCCCTCCCCTGTCTCTACCCTGTAAGGCTCTACCTTTGACCCCCACCGCCCGCGCTTCGCGCTCCTCATTCGCACCTGCGGTGCTTCAACTCCGCTCCTAGCGGAGCGTCGTTCCGCCCCCTCATGGGGGCGGGCAGTGCGTGGCGATAGGCGATGTCCCATGGGGACATCGCTGGAGAAGACGGAAGATATTGGACTAGCGGCTGGCCGAAGGTGCGACATACCGAAGAAACGGAGTTTGAGCACCATTGGGTGCGGGGGCAGGAGCAGGAGAAAACCAAATGTCTTGAACCGACGGCTGGTTGAAGATGCACAAGCCAGTGGAAATTCGTGTATAGATTACATAACGTGGCAAAAAAACTGGATTTTAGTGCCGGCTGAGACTCTGCCCTCGGCCTCTACCGCATCGCGAGACATCCGCCGGTCACTTCGGCGAAGATCTCCATGAACTGCTCGGGATGGTTTAAGAACGCCACCGATCGCGGCCGTCCGACGAGATCGTAGAGCCCGGTCTCTTTCTCGATCCCGAGTTCCGGAACCTCCACCGGGTTGCAGTAGCGCACCGGGGATGCGTCGGGGTAGCGGGGGTTCTTCACCAGCGCTCCGCCCTCCATCTCGTAGTATGCGGCTCCCTTCAGGTCTGCGTAGGGGCCGTAGTTGCTCGAAAACTCCGACGAGACGAGGTTCGCCATCACGAGATCCTCACTGCCGGGGTTGATCGTCACGTGGCCGTAACCCGGCGGGATCAGGATCTTGTCGCCGGTGGTGGCCTCGATCATCACCACATCGTCGGCATCGCGGGTCTGGAGGAGATAGTGCCCCGTCCCCTCGAGCACCTCGTAGATCTCCGGGTAGAGTTCTCCTGCCGGGTTCTCGGTATGGTAGTGGCCCTTCGTCTTGACGTACTCCCCGCAGAGTGTCCGGGAAGGGATAACGGTGATATCGTAGCGAACGTGGTGCTGCCGGAGCCACTCCCGGTCGCTCTCGCCTTTCGCGAGATCCCGGTACATAAAATAGAGGGGCTGATCGGAGGTGCAGCCGGGATCTGCGAGAACATCCCGCATCTCCTCGATTGTCCGTACCTGCGGCTCCGGTTTAGATCCGTCCCAGTACCCGTTCATCTCTGTTTCTTACGGTACACGAATATATAATACCCTGCTCCGATGATGACGGCCAGAACGGCGATGAGGAAGACCGGATTGGTGAAGAGCGTGCCCGGCCTCTGCTCAAGCGCGACCCGAACCTTCATGGTGTCCGATATCTTGCTGTTGTCGAGGTCGTCGCGGTAGCGGATCTCGGAGTCGATCCCGTACTCCTTCTCGGTGCCGGCACCGTCGACGTTCACCTCGAACCGTGCCGTCGCGGTCTCGCCCGGGGCGAGGTCGCCGAGGAAGGCGGTGTCGTCGCTGCTGGTGAAGGGGTCGACTGCGCTGATCCGGGCCTGTGCGTTGTAGACTGTTGCCGCCCCGGAGTTCCTGTACACGACTTCAAGGATGCTCTTCTGACCCAGGTAGAGGGTCGACGGAGGCGAGACGACCTCGAAGGCGATCTTGCCGCCTACGGGAAGGCCGAACGTCGCCGGGCGGGAGGTGACTGTCTTGCCCTCGTAGTCCTCGTAGGTGACCGCGACGTCCAGCGGGTAGGACTTAGGCTCGGCGGTGTCGGCGACCGAGACCTTGAACTTCACGTCGACCGTCTCGCCCGGGTCGAAGGTTCCGATGTAGGAGTTGCCGTCGGTGGGGATGAGCGGGCTCGCACCGCTTCTCGTGACCATCGCGACCGCCTTGTTCGCCGTGTCGTGGCCGATGTTCTTCAGGGTCATGTAGACGTAGCCCTCCGTGCCGACGTTCAGCGACTCGGAGTGGACGTCAAGGATCTCGACCTGGAGGTCGGGCGTGACCCGCACAGTGAGCGGCAGGGTCACGGTCTTCTTCAGGTAGTTGTTGCGGAGGAGGTCGCCATAATCTTCCGCATCCTGCAGGTAGGTGTAGGTCACCTCGAGCGGCAGCACGTAGTTGCCCGGCTCCGCGGAGTCCGCGATCTTCACATCGAACGTTGCGGTTGCGGAGGCTCCGCCCGCAATGTCGCTCAGGAACTGGGGATCCGTCTTGACGGTGAACGGTGTATCGGTGCTCTCGAGTGCTACGGTGACCAGTTTTGCGGTGTTCGGCTGGTCATCGGCGGGAATCGCCGGGGTGGCGATCTTGACGGTATTCAGGCCGCTGTTGGATATGATAACCGCAATCTGGGTCTCGGCACCCGGTGCAAACTGGTTGGTGCCGGAAATCGTTGCCGACAGATCAGGGCTTCCATAGAGATACTTGACGCCTTGCGCAGCCCCCGGCGCAGCCAGGAGTGCCAACAGGAGCATCAGTACGGGTAAGTATTGCCAACGCATCTCTTCACCTTGTTGTTATAGTAGCAACAACATTTATTGCTGAACCGTATATATACATGATGGAATGAAGGCTCCCCGGGACGTTCCAACCCCCCTCCTCGAATCCCTCAAATCACTGGGACTTACAAAGTATGAAGCCCTTGTATATATCGGGCTTCTCAGAACGGTGGGCGCGACCGCAACGGAAGTTCACGAGATCTCCGGCGTGCCGCGCGCATCCGTCTACCCGGTCCTCGACCGGCTCGTCCAGAAGGAGCTGGTCAGCGTCTCGCACACGACACCCAAACGCTTCGACGCCGTTGCCCCCGACCAGGGCGTCGAGAACCTGATGCGCCGGATCGAGAGCGACGCAGAGAGCGCCCGGGAGGCCCTCGACGTCTTTTACCGGGAGAAGGAACTGGAAGGCCCGGGCGGCCACGAACTGGTCTGGACGATCTACGGCGAGGAGAATATCCGGACTCGTCTCGCAGAAATGTTTCGGAGTGCGGAGCGGAGCGTGGAGTTGCTCGCGACGGAGGATCTCATCCGGCAGAAAGTGCTGCCACTGCTCGATCCCGTTCCGGACTCCGTGCCGGTCGAGATCGTCACCGACCGCTGGGCCGGCGAGCGGCCTTCCCGGTTCCATCTTCATATTCTCCCTCTCGCCACGCTCTGCAAGACCCCGATCCTTGCGGAGAAACTGCTGCCGTACGATAGGTCCGGCGTCTTTTTAGTGGACGACACACGGGCGCTGCTCTGGATGGAAGGGGCCGACGGTCAGCCCTCCGCCCTCTATTCGGAGTCCGCGGGGCTCGCCCTCTTCGTGCGGCGGCACATCGCCACCGTCATGGAATGGGCAAAGGCTGCGGTTCAGTAATCGTCCAGGTAGCCCATTGCCTGGACATCGATCAACCCTTTGAGCGCCCGGGTCACGACCGGACGCCCGGTCTCCCTGACGGCCGCCATCGCGTTCGTGCCCCCGACCATCGCCACGCCTATGTACTGCGGGCTCACCGGGACACCGAGCAGGGGGACGTTCGGGGCGCCGACGTCGAGGATGCCGGAGAACCCTATGGCCGCAAGTTCGTCGAGCACCTCACCCAGGAGTTGCTCGGCCTCCATGTGGCACTCTCTGATGTTTGCGAGGATGTTGCCCTTCCCGTGGTTCATGACGTCGAGGATCGACGTTGCCTCCTGGGAGATGAGAACTTCGAGAGGGTCGAGCGTGGTGTCGCGGTAGAGGATCATGCTCGTGAACCGCTGCGCAACCCTCCCGTCGACCTCGACGATCCCGCCCCCGATCGGGCTCGCCGGGATGCCGCGCTGGAGGAGAAGAGCGTCGAGCGTGATGCTGCACATCGTGCAGATGGCGTGCCGACCATCCGGCACGGTGTAGCCGCCGACCTGCTCCCCCGGCCCGGCGACCAGGAGCCGGTCGCTGATGGTGATGCCCCGTTTGTGCGCCTCTTTCATGACGGAGAGCGTGAACTCGAGGTCGCGGCTCTCGATGAGCGAGAGGTTGTAGATGATCTTCCCCGTGTCGTCCTCCGGGCGGTAGGTCACCTTGAGCGCGTACTCCTCGATGCGGTGGTTGGTGAACTTCAGGGGAGCATGCATTATCAGATCTCTTGCATTGCAGGAGAAAAAGTGTTGCCTTCGGATTCAACGGATTCGGCCGGCAGAAGCGCGGGGCGGCACCGGCCTTCTGCCGCCTTTCGTTCACCCGGCGTTACGCATTTTGAATCTTCCCCGTCAAACGCCCTGCTCCACTGCTGCCCGCGGCCGCCCTCTCGAAGGGAAAACTTGTTCTATCTCCCTGTGGTATTGTTAGATGAATGGAGAGTGGGACTCGGGAAAAAGCCCGGAACGTGCTGAAGCGGATCCTTGCCGCGGCCTCCTACGACGTTGAGGAGGTCGGCGACCCGCTGGATCTCTCCGCGATCGGGAACGAGGATGCCCTGGTGGTGCTCTGCTCGGACGATCCGGAGACGATTGAGAGCTTCGATTCGATGATCTATCGCCTGCGCACCGGTGAAGACGACTGGGTCTGCAGGAAATTGCTCTTCACCCTCGATTCGGCGGTGCAGACGGAGGACTGCATCCGGTGGGGGCCGGACGAGTTCGTCCGCTACGCAGGCAGGGCTGCGCTCGCGGAGGTGCTCGGACAGAACCTGATCCTGGATCTTCCCCGGCCGGTCCGGGCTGCCCGCCGGGGGCAGATCGAGGCCTCTCCTGCCGCGGTGAAGGAAGAGCCGCTGGATGGGCCGGAGTTGCCCCACCTCCCGGTGCAGGTCTCCGAGCAGCGTGCCTGCGGCATCGCCGGAATACACGGGACGGCGAAGTGCCGGTTCATCCCGTACTGGAACTACCGCTACGTGAGCACCGGCGAGCGCGAGGTGAAAGATCGACTGGTCTCTTTCGACGCCGAGGGTGCCGGGGCGGTCAACGCCATCAACGGCCTGAAGATGGAGATCAACCCCGACGAGATCGAGCGGGGCCCGGTTCCGTTCGGATCAGAGATCGTCTCCACCCGGCTCGTGCGGGAGGACGTGGAGGAGCAACTGGTGCGGGACGTCATCGACCGTCTCACCCAGAGGGTGCGGTTCCGCTACGAGAAGGGCGATGCCATCTTCTACGAGGAGAAGACCCTCAAACCCGACCGGAACAACATCACCATCGACATCGAGGCCGTCTATGTGCCGGTCTGGCAGGTGCGGGGCGGGAGCAAGATCGTCGAGGTCAACGGGTTCACCGGCGAGGTTCTCTCGATGCCGATGGACGAAGGCGTCGAACTGCTGTAGGTGAAGATCATGATCGTCGTCATCGGCGGCGGGCCCGCGGGGAGGCTCGGGGCGATCCACCTCGCGCAGGCGGGAAAGGAGGTCAGGCTTGTCGAGCGGCGCAGTATCGGGGGGCAGTGCCTCCATGAGCGGTGCATGACGATCTGTGCCTTGAACGACGTTGCGCGGCTGATCGAGTCTGCCAGAACCCAGAAGGATCTCGGGATCCTCGACTCGGTGCCGACCGTCTCATACCCGGCGATCCGGAAGCGAATATGCGAAGTCCAGGATAAACTCTCCTCGGTTCTCGATGCGGAGACCCGGCGGGCGGGAGTCGAGATCGTCTACGGAGCCGTTGGCCTGCTGGAGGGGAGCCGGGTCTTCATCGACGACGAAGAAGTCCGGGCGGACGCGGTTCTCGCGGCCACCGGTTCGCGGCCGGCAATCCCCGAGATCCCCGGCACCGATCTTACCGGTGTCTATACCTACCGGACGCTCCCCACCATGCCCGATATCCCCCGCCGCATGGCCGTCATCGGCGGCGGAGTGGTGGCGGCGGAGTTCGCCCATATCTTCCACGCCTTCGGGGTCGAGGTCGAGATGATCGCCCGGCACGGGCTGCTCCGGGATCTCGACGAGAAGATGCGTTCCGCTGCGCTGCGCGACCTTGCCGGGGTCGGCATCCGTGAAGAGACCCCGGTTATGAGTATCGAAGGCGGCGGACGAGTCCGCTCGGTTCTCCTCGCCGACGGCGAGGAGGTTGAGGCCGATGCCGTGCTGCTTGCAACAGGGCTCGTCCCCCATTCGGAGATGCTCCAGGGACTCGATAAGCGCCCGGACGGTGCCGTCATCGTCGACGCGAAGATGCGCACGAGCGTTCCGGGTGTCTACGCCGCAGGCGACGTCATCGGCCCGCCCTATCTCACCCCCGCGGCCCGGAGGGAGGGTGTGGTGGCGGCCGAGAACATCCTCGGCCGCGAGACCGTCATGAACTACGAAGGCATTCCCCAGGCGATGAGCCTCCGCTACGATTACGCCTCCGCCGCGATCGCCGCCGGGGACGAAGGCGTCACCCTCTCGGCCCCCGCGCCCGCGGGCCCCGGTTCGTTCTGGGATGTCGCAGGGGGTTGGGCGGGGCTTGCCCAGGTTCGGGTCGATCCCGCGACCGGCCGGCTGATCGGGGCGGCCGCCGCCGTCCCCGGGGCGTCGCTCCTCCTCTCTTATATCGGTTACCTGATGAAACAGGGCATCACCGTCGACGACTTCGACGAGATCGTCGAGGTTCATCCCTCGACCGACGGCGTCTACGGGCTCGCCCGCTACGCTTCCGGGATGCTCAAGAAGAAAGATGAATGATGCATTCCGGCGGCTCTAGAGCTGCCGGAACATCTGCCCGAACTTCGGGATGAAATCTTTTTTGCGGGACATGACGCCCTCGAGCCGAACCGGCTGGTCCCGGAGATCCAGTTTGGCGATGCAGGCCTCGTCACCGGCGGCGAAGAGGTCGCTTGCGTTGCAAAAGACGTTCGTAAAGAGGGCGAAGAAGCAGTCGACCCCCATCGTCGTCCGGAGATGGTCGATCTCCGCGCGGATCTCGCCGGCGTGGGTCTCTGCGAATTCAAACGACGACGTCATCACCTGCGAGACCATGATGCTCTTCCCGAAGAGGTTGTAGCGCTTCATGTCCCGGGTGAGGAGCTCTTCCTTTGGGAGAGCGTCGAGATCCATGCCCTTCCGGATCAGTTCCGGCCCGTACTCGGCCGGGTCGACCCCGGCGATCTCCGCGAGGTAGTCGGCCGCCCGGATATCCGCCGGAGTGGTCGTCGAGAGTTTCATCACCATCGTATCCGAGAGGATCCCCGAGAGAAGGAGCCCGGCGGTCGACGGCGTGGGCTCCACGCAGGCCTCGATGAACTTGTTCGCCACGATCGTCGAGGTCGACCCCACGGGGTCGTTGAGGAACCGCACCGGTTTTAAGGTCGAGATCGCGCCGAGACGGTGGTGATCGATGATCTCCAGGATATCCGCCTGCTCGATCCCGTCCACGGCCTGGGAGTACTCGTTGTGGTCGAGGAGGATCACCGACTTCTGAACCTCCTGCATCAGCGTCGTCCGGGATACGAGCCCGATATGCCTTCCCTCTTCCCCGACGACACAGGCCGTCCTGAACTTGGAGTTCGAGACGACCCCTTTCGCATACTCAAGCGAGTCCTCCATACGGACGGTGGGGACGTCGGTCTCCATGATCATGCTCGCGGGGAGGGAGAGGCTGATCATCTTGCCGACGCTGAACGCGTCGAGTGTCGTCGAGAGCACCGAGGCGCCCCTCGCCCGCGCGGCGTCGATCACCCGCTCGCCCACCGGCGCTCCTTCGGCGATGATGAGCGCGGCGACCCCGGCCGATATCAGGGCGAGCTGGGCCGGCTCGTTGTCCCCGACGATCGCGATATCGTCGGGTGTCATCCGCGAGAGGGTGACGTGCAGGGCGTCGATGACGGTGTAGACCCGGCCCTCCCCGAGCGTCTCGCGCGCCGGCACGACCGTCCGGGCGTCCAGGATGCGGGCGAGGGTCTCGAGCGGCATCGGGATGAGGGAGAGTTGCTCCCGGGGGTTCTTCCGGACATAGGTCCGGGCGAGGCCGTACTCGCTGACGAGGCCGACCAGGCTCTCGTTCACGTCCGTGATCGGCATGTTTCGCATGTCGTAGGTGTCCATCAGGGCGGCGACGTCGATCGTCGGGACGTCCTGACGGACGCTCCGGGTGTCGAGCGGTATGTCCGATACGGTGGGTTCGACGCTCGCTACGTAGACCGGGGCCTCGACGCCGAACGTCTCGAGCGCAGACCTCGCCTCGGGGCTCACCTCCCCGCACCGGGCGGGGATGTACTTTCCCGGCTCGGCGCGGTTGCGGAGTTCGGCGTAGCCGATGACGCTGCAGATGCTGTCGGTGTCGGGCTGTTTGTGGCCGATGATGATGATCTTGTTCTGTCCCATAGTTTCCTCGGAACCCCGGCGGGGCAACGGTTGTCTCCAGAGGTATCACCCTCTGCCGTCAAAGGTTTTATCCCGGCCATGGGGTGGTGCGGGGGTAACGTTGAAGTAGAGGCTCTCTCCATTCTTCCGTGTGGAATCCGGTCGTCCCCTCCTCATCCTGTTCGCCCTTGTATGCGTTCTTGTCTTTCCGGCCGCGGGAGCGCAGGGTGACATGACGGTGACGTCCGTTTCTGTCGAACCGGAAGTCCTGATGCCGGGCGATACGGGGTTTGTGACGGTTGCCGTGCAGAACACCGGCCGGTTCACCCTCCCGCTCGGCGGCGCCCGCCTCTACGAGGACGGCGTCGTCCCGACAGGCGAGCCCTACCCCTCCGTCGGGAGTCTCGGGGCCGGCCTCAACCGAACGTTCACCTTCGCCGTCCGGACGGACGCCTCGAACGGGATATATTACCCACGGTTCTCTCTCGATCTCCGGGAGAATGGAACCCTCAGCCACCCGGTTCCGGTCCGGGTCGACGACACGCCGCTCAATGCATCGGTCTTCGAGAGACCGGATGCCTTCGCTGAGTCCCGGACGGCCGCCGTCGCCGTCCAGGTCGGAAACCCGCGCTCGAACGCCGCCTCCGGCGTCCAGGTGATCACCCGGGGCGCGAACTTCTCCGTCACGCCGGAGAGCGCGTTCGTCGGCACCCTGAAACCCGGTGCGTCGGGGACCGTCGCCTTCAACCTGACCCCGGCTGCCGAGACGAACGTCACGTTCCAGGTGGTCTGGCGCAACGGCGTCAACACCCATACCGCCGATCTCGTGCTGCCGGTCACGTTCGGCGAGGACAAACGGCAGGCGGACCCCGTCATCACCAACGTCGAGGTCGCCGTGGAGGGAGAGAACTACCGCGCGACGGGCGACGTCATGAACGCGGGGCTCGAGCCTGCCCGATCGGTCATCATCTCCCCGGGCGCGCCCGCGGCGCCGGTCGATCCCTTCCGGGTCTACGTCGTCGGGACGCTCGATCCCGACGACATCTCGACGTTCGAGGTGACGTTCAGGGCCGGTGCAAACGCGACCGAGATCCCGCTCGTCATCGAGTACCGGGACGACGACGGTAACCCCTACTCCGTCGAGCGGCCGATCTCGCTCGAGAACCGCACGGGAGAGGAGGCTGCCGATGCCGGACTACCCGCTCCGGCCGTTGCCGCCGTGGCGCTGCTCGTCGTCGCTGCCGGCCTGGCGGCCCTCTGGTACGTCCGGAGGCGGCAGCGGTGAGCGGCGAACCGATCCTCCGGTTCGAGGAGGTCAGCAAGATCTATCCCCTCCCGGCAGGCGACGTCGTGGCGCTCGACCGCGTCACCCTCACTGTCGATCCGGGGGAGTTCATCGCCGTGATGGGGCCTTCGGGCTCCGGGAAGTCGACACTCCTGAACCTGATGGGCTGCCTCGACGTCCCGACCACCGGGAAGATCTACCTCTCCGGGCAGGAGATCTCTCAGATGAGCGACGACGACCTCACCCGGCTCCGGCGCGACCGCATCGGGTTCGTCTTCCAGCAGTTCAACCTGATTCCCCTCCTCTCGGCGGTCGAGAACGTCGAGTTTCCCATCGTTCTCACCACCGACCGGGAGGAGAGTCGGCGCCGGGCGATCGAGGTCATGCGGGCGATGCACCTCAACGACGCCCTCTTCACCCACAGGCCGGGCGAACTCTCGGGCGGCGAGCAGCAGCGGGTCGCGATCGCCCGGGCGCTCGTGAACGACCCCGATCTCCTCCTCTGCGACGAACCGACCGGGAACCTGGACACGAAGACAGGGACGGCGATCATGGAGATCCTCGCGGAGGAGAACCGGGAGGGCAAGACGGTCGTCATGGTCACCCACGATCCGGGAGTCGCCGCGTACGCCCGCCGCACGATCCGGATCGTGGACGGGAGGCTGGCGTAGTGTTCTTCTCGTTCGCGGCGAGGAACCTCAAGCGGCACTGGGCACGCTCAGGCCTCTCGATCATCGGGATCGTCATCGGGGTCGTCGCCATCGCTTCGATGGGGGTCATGGGCAACAGCATCAACCTCCTCGCCGCGAACATCATCACCGACGTCGGGGACACCGTCGTGGTCACGCCGCACACCGCGATCGGCGGAACCTTCGCCGGAGACCCGCGGACGGCCGTGGACGCCGCCATCCCCGCCCGCGAGGTCGAGGAGATCCGGCGGGCGGCAAACCCGCACCGGACGATCCCGGTGCTCCAGGGAGCCGACGAGGTCGAGTTCGGCCGCGGCGAGAGCGGGTATGCCCAGATCATCGGGCTCGCATCGGACGATATCCCCGTCCTGCTCGAACTCGCGGAGGGGCAGCACCTCCGGCAGAACCAGGCGGGCGCGCTCGTCGGGATCCACCTGGCCCGGGAGTACGGTATAGCCCCGGGTTCGAGGATCGTGATCGGGGGCGAGGACGTCCGGGTGGCGGGCGTGCTTGCGGAGCGGGGGATGGGGTTCGATATCAACCCGGACTATGCGATCGTCGTCTCCGAAGGCTGGTACGAGAGCCACTTCGGGGCGAAGGACTCCTATCCGCTGGTCATCGTCCGGGTGGGTGATGTCGACGAGATCGACGCCGTAAAGGATGCTATCGAGAGCCGGATCAACCGGCGCGAGGAGGTGGTCGACGTAGCCGACTCGCGCGAGATGCTCGGGCAGTACGAGGAGATCTATGGTCAGATAACGCTGTTTCTCCTCGGTATCGGCGGGATTGCACTCGTCGTCGCCGCCGTCAATATCCTGAATGTTATGTACATCTCGGTGACCGAGCGCATCCGTGAGATCGGCGTCATGCGGAGCATCGGGGCGTTGCGCGGGGAGATCCTCCGGATGTTTCTGTATGAAGCGGTGATCCTCGGGCTCATCGGAAGCGTCGTCGGCGGTCTTCTGAGCACCGCCTTTGGGTACCTCATCAGCGTCGCCGCGATCGAGGTCGCCACGGCCGGGACGACCTTCGGCGAGAACTTCACGGTCTTCGACCAGAGCGCGATCGGGTTCATCGTCTTCGGGATGGCGTTCGGCATCGCAACCAGTATCGCCGCCGGGTTCTACCCGGCGTGGATTGCCTCGCACCTCGCCCCGGTCGATGCGATGAGGCAGAGATGAAGAGGAGCGGCCGGGCATGATCTTCATCGAGCTCGCGGTCAGGAATCTCAGGCGGCACAAAGTCCGTTCGGTTCTCGCAACGGTCGGCATCATCATCGGTGTCGTCGCCATCGCCTCCCTCGGCATCATGGGCAGCAGTCTCTCGACGCTTGTCGGGGGCATGGTCTCGGACGTGAGCGACACCGTTCTCGTCACCCCCCACCTCGCGGCATCGAGCGGCGACCCGTTCGATCCCCGAAACACCCTTGCCGCACGCATCTCCGAGAGGAACGTGGGGCTGGTAGAGAAGGCCGCCGGACAGCACCGCGTCGTCCCCATGATCGTCGCGTCCGATCGGCTTCGGGTACGGGATACGAGCGGCTACGCAACGATATACGCCATGCCTGCGGCCGATATCCCCTTCCTGCTCGAGCTGGAGGCGGGCCTCTACCCCCAGGGAAGATCTTCGGGGGTGATGGTGGGCTCGCTCCTTGCCGATGAGTTCGACCTCCATCCGGGGAGCCGCATCGAGGTCGGGGGCGAGAGCGTCCGCGTCATGGGGGTCGCGGCGGAGCGGGGGATGGGCATCGACATCAACCCCGATTACGCCATCATCGTCACGGAGGACTGGTACACGGAGCGGCACGGGGCGCAGGACTACAGCCGGGTCGTCGTGAAGGTCAGCGATCTCTCCGCTATCGAGGATGTCAAGGCCTCCATCGACCAGCAGATCAACCGCAGGAAGGAGGTCGTGGACATCCTCGACTCACGCGAGATCCTGGAGATCTACTACGAGACGATTGACGCCATGAACGTCTTCCTCCTCGGTATCGGCGGGGTATCGCTCCTCGTCGCGAGCGTGAGCATCTTGAACGTCATGATCATATCGGTCACGGAGCGGACGGCGGAGATCGGGCTGATGCGGAGCATCGGGGCGCGAAGACGGGAGGTTCTCCGGATGTTCCTCTACGAGAGCCTGATCCTCGGGGCCATGGGGAGCATCGTCGGCGGCACCATCAGCGCGGTGGTCGCCTACTACGCCTCTGCCTCCGTAGGAGACCTCTTCGCCGATTTTGCCGTCTCGGGAGAGGCCGGCATCCCCGTCTCCGTGGTGATCGGCTACGTCACCTTTGCGATGGCGTTCGGCATCGGGACAAGTGTCGTCGCCGGGTTCTACCCCTCGTGGAAGGCGGCGCAGTTGAACCCCATCGAAGCGCTCCGCTACGAGTGACGAGTTCCCCCGGGGGAGGGAGGAGGCCGCCCCACGGCACTGCCCCCCTGGAAGCCGTCGCGAGGCCGGGGGTGGCGAAGCCCCTTCCGGGGTGAGACCATGCGTAATTTCATAGCCCTGGAGACCGGAAACTCTATGAGCACTTATAGGATGATAGAGTTCTCTGTCAGGAAGTGCTCTGACCTCCATCGGGTCCTCAATACGATAACAATACCCGGCTGTGTGAAACGAATG
This sequence comes from Methanoculleus horonobensis, assembly GCF_001602375.1. NCBI lineage: Archaea > Methanobacteriati > Methanobacteriota > Methanomicrobia > Methanomicrobiales > Methanomicrobiaceae > Methanoculleus > Methanoculleus horonobensis. Next base: position 809,197 of record NZ_BCNY01000015.1, read on the forward strand.
TTGCAAATGATTACGTGGCTCGACAAAAACTTCAGCTCGCTCCAGCCGACGCGGGCGATCATCATGAGAGCGCTGCGCCACCTGCGCCCTGCGGATCGAAAAAAGCTCTTCTCCGAAGACATCCCCGAGATGCGGACCGCCGAAGGGCGGTGGTTCGAGGCGATCGTTTATGAGATGATCCTCGATCTCTCCCGGCAGACCAACCTCATCCGCTCCGTCGTGGCCCGGGGTGCCGACGGGCCCGCCAAAGTCCGGCGTGCGCAACTCGGTCAGAACGGACTCTTCTACTCGAACATCGGGGATATCAAAGTCCGGGGAAACGGCCAGGATCTCGCCGAGGTCGATCTCGTGCTCGTCGACCATACCGGAGCACTGACGTTCGGGGAGATCATCACGTCTCCTGCCGACTTAAAAGAGTTCGAGGCGGAGATCCGCTACAAAAAACAACTCTTCGGCTATCTCTACGGGCAGCCGACCGTGCCGTTCCTTCTCATCTCCTCGGTCGATATCTCCCGGACGGCCGTCGTCCGCCGCCTCCTCAAGGAACCCGACAACGTCCTCCTCACCACCCCGACCTGCGAGGACTTAAAGGCCCTTATCCGGCAGCGAGACCTGAAACGAGGTCCTACCGGCCGGGTAAAGCATGAGAGGCTGGTATCCATCAAGGACATTCCGCCCCGCCGGCCGTTCGACTACAAGAAATTGCACGACGAACGGCTGCAGAGCATAATCTCCACCGTCACCTCGAAGAAAGGCGTCGTGGAACTCGGTACCCCGGACGAGATCCCGCCGATCGTGAAGAAGGTTCTCTTCGGAGGACTCTACCCCTCCGCCGTCCGGATGCTCGATGCCCGATACCCCATCCGCATCAAGGGAAAGACCTACGACCCGGATACGATTCAGAAACAGTTCTCGAAGGTCATTCTCGCCGTGAACATCCCGGAGTACCGGCCGATCATCTATCTCCGGGCCCGGAACAAGAAGGAGTACCTCAAGATGGTGCCGAACAAGACTGGCGGGTTCAAGTTCGAGAGCCGGCGGACGCCTCATATGGCAGGCTTCTTCCTCTGGCTCGAGTCCGTTCAGCCGTCGCTCGGGGCCGAGTTGACGCGGGAACTCCTCGATGCGTTCCCCACGATTCATGTCCCGGATGCGATCGCGGACGGGAAACCGTAAGATACGTATGCCGGCCCCAGGTGACCTCATGAACTCGGACGGCGGTGATCCGGAATGAGCCCGGTGGCGGAGATCGCCGGGTTCGTGGGGATTGCCCTGGTCGCTGTCTTCCTCGGGATCGCCGCGGCTCTCGGGGTCTCGTACGTCGGGATGCTCTACGGCCCCCGCATATTCGCCTTCATCGGGGAAGGAGGGCTCAGGGTCGTTCCGAAACTGATGGCGGTCATCGTTCTTGCGATAGCCATCCAGTTCATCATCCGCGGAATCGCGGAGGCGATGCCCCAGCTGCTGGCGAATGTCGAGTTCGGTGGGGATGCGGGTACGGAATGACGGATGTTCAGATCGCTCTCATCCAGGCGCTCCAGGCCCACGCGGCGTGGCTCGAAGTGCCGATGCTCGCCTTCTCGTTCCTCGGGGAGCCGGAGTTCTACCTGCTCGTCATTGCGGCCCTCTACTGGTGCTGGGACACGCGCCTCGGGCTTCGTCTGGCCCTCCTGATGGGGATCACCGGCGGGGTCAACGAGGCCCTCAAGGTCGCGTTCCACCTTCCCCGCCCCTACTGGGTCTGTCCGGAGATCAGGGCGCTTGGAAGTCATCCGTCGTTCGGGCTGCCGTCGGCGCACGCCCAGGGGTCGGCGTCGTTCTGGGGACTGCTCGCCGCCGACGTCCGGTGGAAGTGGTTCACCGTCTTCGCCGTCGGAATGGCCTTTCTCATCGGCGCATCAAGGATCTTCCTCGGGGTTCACTTCCCGACCGATGTTCTTGCGGGCTGGGCGATCGGCGCCGCCGTCCTCCTGGGGTTCCTTGCTCTCGAGAGGCCGGTAGGCCGCCGGATCGCCGCCCTCCCCCTCTCAGGGCAGGTGCTTGCCGCATTCATAGGATCGCTTGCCCTGGGGCTGGCCTCGTTTGGTGCTCTCGCGGCCCTCGGGGACTGGGAGGTCCCCGCCTCCTGGGCGGCGGGGGCGCTCGAGCAGTCCGGGGAGGCGATCCACCCGCTCGATCTCCTGGACGCGGTCATGGCCTCGGGCCTCTTCTTCGGGTTCGCGGCCGGTGCGGCGGCAGACCGCCATCCGGGGAGCATCTGCGCCGAAGGGAAGGGATCGGTCCGGCTGTTTCGCTACGTCTTCGGGCTCGCCGTGGCCGGGGCGATCTGGTACGGGCTCGGGCTTCTTTCCCCGCAGGGTGCCGTTCCCGCCGCCTACCTCTTCCAGTACCTCCGGGCCGCCGTCGCCGGTGCCTGGGTCTCGTTCGGCGCCCCGGCGTTCTTCGCCCGGTATTGCCCGGGCGCGTAACGCAGGAGTATATATCCCCTGCAGGCGAGGATCCAGTATGGATTCGGCGGACGGTGGTTTCACGGTGCTCGAAGGTCTCATCCTCTGCATCGTGGCGGTCCTGCTTGCCGTGCTTGCGGCCCACGCCCTGAACGCTCCCCCCGGCCATCCGGCGGGCTTCGTCTACTCCGCCCTCGAGGAGACCGGGGGATGCCTGATGGTCTCCGGCGATGTTTACGGCTACGCGCTCGGCGGCGGAACCGTCGACGGCGTCGCCCTCGTCTGCGACCGGCCCGACCTATCACGGATGGGATCGGTCTCCTGCAGCATCCGCCTCTTCGTCGGCGATATGGGGAGCGTCGATATCGGCCGCGCCGTGGTCGAGGTCGCCACCCCCGAAGGAACCGAGCGCCTCGATAGAACTGCCGGAGCGCCGGTATCGCCCGGGAACTGGACGATCGTCCGGATGGGGCACACGATCCCGTTTCTGCAGGCGGACGACGACACGCTCCTCGAGCCTGGAGAGCAGTTCGACCTGGTCATCTATCCCTCCCGGCCGTTTGCGCCCGGCGAGAGGTTCCTGATCCGCATCGCCCCGCCCGGCGGCGTTCCGCTCACGATGGAGCGGGTCGTGCCGCCCCGGATCACGCCGGTGATGGATCTCGGCTGAAAACACCCTTCAGCAGACTTTTATAGCCGAAAGCCGACTCACTCTCTATGCTTGCAGAGGGGATCGCTCTCGGCTGGATTCTGATCGTGCTCGGGGCGGTGCTGCTCCTGGTGGAGGTCTACCAGCCCGGTTTCTTCATCGCCGTCCCCGCGACGGTGATGGTCATTCTCGGGGTTCTCCTCCTCCTCGGCGTCGACATCCTCACGTCCCCCTGGGGCCTCGTCGTCGGGGTCCTGGCGGCAATCGTGGCGGCCTCGGTCACCGTGTGGCTCTACGGCCGCCTCACGCCCGGTCAGGAACCGCCGACGACCCTCTCCCGCGACTCGCTCGTCGGTCTCGAGGGAACGGTGGTCGTCCCGGTCGATCCGGAGACGCTCGTGGGGAAGGTGCGGCTCGGGAGCATGGAGTGGAGCGCCCGATCTGAATCGGGAGAGATCCCGGTCGGGAGAAAAGTTATCGTCGTTCGCTCCGAAGGGGTGCACGTCGTCGTGAAGGAGGTAGTTTAAGATGCTTTTTACTGGAGAGGGCCCGTTGACCGGGCTCATCACGGTCTTTCTTATCATCGTCATCATCATCATCTTCGCCCGTGGCGTGGTGATCGTACAGCCGTACGAGCAGGGACTTCAGATCCGCCTGGGACGCTACATCGGGAGGATGAACCCCGGCTTTCGGTGGGTCGTCCCGCTGATTACGGTAGTCAAGAAACTCGACCTCCGGACAGAGGTGATGGACGTCCCGCGGCAGGAGGTGATCACGAAGGACAACTCCCCGACGAACGTCGACGCGATCGTCTATGTCCGAATAATCGATCCCGAGAAGGCCTACTTCGAGGTGATGAACTACCGGTCGGCGACGGTGGCGCTGGCGCAGACGAGTCTCCGCGGGATCATCGGCGACATGGAACTCGACGAGGTCCTCTACAACCGGGACATCATCAACGCCCGCCTCAGGGATATTCTGGACCGTGAGACCGATGCCTGGGGCGTCAAAGTCGAGCGAGTGGAGATCAAGGAGGTCGACCCGGTGGGTGCGGTCAAGCAGGCGATGACCGAGCAGACCGCGGCCGAGCGTGAGCGGCGTGCGGCGATCCTCCGTGCGGACGGCGAGAAGCGGGCGGCGATCCTCAAGGCGGAGGGGAGCCGGCAGAGCATCATCCTGGAGGCCGAGGGCGAGCGGCAGAGCAAGATCCTGCGGGCCGAGGGTGAACGGCTATCGAAGATCCTGCAGGCGCAGGGCGAGGCGCAGGGGCTGCGCATCCTCTCGGTCGGCGCCCGGCCGCTTGATAAGCGGGCGATCACGGTCCTCTCCCTCGACGCCTTGAAGAAGATGGCCGAGGGCCAGGCGACGAAGATCATATTCCCCTTCGAGCTCTCGAGCATTGTGAAGCAGGCCGCGGAGTACCTCGGCGCCACGACCGAGGCACCCGAAGTTCCGGAAGGAGGAGAACTGCCCCCGGAGGATATCCTCGGGGAGATCCCGGGACGGGATGTGGTCAGAACCGCTGAGGAGGCGGTAAAGAGCATCGATACCGATATCGGCGTGGAGATGCAGAAGAAGTCGCGGGACCTGATCAGCAAGGGAGACCAGGAGGAACTGTGAGGCTTCGCACCTTCGGCCCGTCGCCCTCCCGGCCGCTCTCGGCCGGATCTCACCTTTTTTCACTGGCCTGAACCGTCCCGGTTACAGTCCACGATACCGTCTGCCTCCCTGTCGGAGCAGGCTTATCGGAACGCTTTTTCTGGCGAAAGAGCACCTCCTGAGCTCCTGTCCGGAGCAGGAGATGCCTGGTGGGGGGTTGATTCCTGTAAATCTCCTGTACCCCTCCTGATACAGAAACGAAACGGTTATTCCCGTTATCGTGAAGTAAATTGTATGAGAATGGTCTCATCAGCATTCGTGCTTATCATCCTCGCGGCGATCGTCTTCGTTTGCGGGTGCACCGGAACAGAGACCGGTCCCGGACAGCAGGGCGGGGCGGTGCAGGATATCGTCGTCGGCGCCCTTCTGCCGCTTTCCGGCGATTACGCCGGGGGCGGGGAGGCGAGCCGGGTCGCCCTCGAGGTGGCGGCCGGGGAGATCAACGACTACTTTGTCTCGATCGGATCGGACTACCGTGTCGGAATCATCATCGAGGACACGAAGGCCGATCCTGCAACAGCGCTCGCGAAACTCCAGACGCTCGAAGGTCAGGGGGCTACGGTTGTTATCGGGCCCAGTACCAGCGCCGAACTTGAGGCGATCCGGACGTATGCCGACGATCACGGGATCCTGATCGTCAGCACCATGAGCACGGCGCCGTCGCTTGCGATTGCGGGCGACAACGTCTACCGGTTCGTGCCGCCGGACACCTACCGGGCCGACGTCATGGCATACTACCTGAGGGAGCAGGGAGTAACGGCGATTGTACCGGTCTGGCGCGGCGACGTCTGGGGCGACGAACTGGAGAAACTGACGGCGGCGGCGTTTGCGAGGAGGGGCGGAAAAGTACTCGACGGCGTCCGGTACACGCCGGATCTGGAGGGGTATGACGCGATTGCGGCGGATCTCGATGCCCGGGTGGCCGGGGCGGTCGCGGCGCACGGGAAAGAGCGGGTCGCCGTCTACCTGGTCAGCCTCGACGAGGCGGACAGGATGATGGAGGCGGCTCTCGCGACAGAGAACCTGCCGAAGGTCCGGTGGTACGGGTGCGACGGCAATGTCCTCCTCGACTCGCTTGCGACAGGAGAGCCCGCCCGCTTCGCGGAGCAGACGAAGTTCACCTGTCCGGCGCTCTGGAACCAGAAGAGCGTCGCGTCGAACACGGCCACCATCCAGAAGATGCGGGAACTCCTCGGGAGACATCCCGACGGTTACGGCCTCGCGACCTACGATGCCCTCTGGATCGTCACCATGGCCAGGACACAGACCGGCACCGCGGACGTCGCCATGCTGAAGACCGCGCTTGAGAAGACCGCAGGGGAGTCCGGCGGCCCCCTCTTCGGGCCGGCGCACCTGAACGGTGCCGGCGACCGATCGAACGCGCACTACACCTTCTGGACGGTGAATGCCGACGGCGATGCCTACCGGTGGGTGCCGATCGTCCAGTACGGTATCGCGTCGGCCGGCGCCACCCCGGAACTCGAGTGGGTCGGCGCCTGAATGCCGGGGCACTCCCCCGGTTCTTTTCTTTAGCATCGTGCCGGTTCAGTTTCATCCCCCGCACGGCGCACTTTAATGGTCGAAGCGGAAAACATGACGGTGCAGGTGTGAAGTTGCCCTCGTGGCGACGGGAACCGCCCATGAGCGAACGTGATGGTGTTCACGTCGTGCCCGCAAAACTACTGGGGAGGAACTTCGGTGCGGTTATGTAATAAGGGATATTAATCATAGAAACAGTGGCCATGAGTTCAAGACCATTTCATCCGCCGGGAACGTTCCCCGTTGTTGCCGAGAGACAGTTTTTTATCAATAAGACCGGGCAGGATCAGCCGCTGGAGGACTACGTGCCGGCCGAGATCTTTGAAGTGGTCAGGACTGATGGGCAGCGGGCCATCCCGAAGATAGCAAAGGATCTCTCACTGATAAAAGAGATCGAGGCCATCTCCGGCAACCTGCCGACGAACCACCGTTTTGTAAATGCGGATAGCCGCGAGCTTGCATTTCTTCCCGATGAGAGTGTTCACCTGGTCGTGACGTCGCCTCCCTACTGGACTCTGAAAAAATATCCCGATAAGGACGAGCAACTCGGGCAGATTGAGGACTACGAGACCTTTTTAGAGGAACTTGACAGGGTCTGGAGGCATATCTACCGGGTTCTCGTTCCGGGGGGCCGTCTGGTCATCGTTGTCGGGGATGTCTGCCTCCCCCGGCGGGAGGCCGGGCGCCATGTTGTCATGCCCCTCCACGCGAGCATCCAGGAGCACTGCCGGAAGATTGGTTTTGACAATCTGGCGCCGATCATCTGGTACAAGATCGCCAATGCCTGCTTTGAGGCAGATTCGCCTGGGTCGTTTCTGGGTAAACCCTACGAACCCAACGGGATCGTCAAGAACGATATCGAATACATCCTATTCCAGAGAAAGCCCGGCGGGTACCGGAAGCCCTCGCTCGAGGCACGGCTGCTCTCGGTCATATCCGAGGAGAACCAGAAGGCATGGTTCCGGCAGGTCTGGGATCTCAAAGGAGCATCGACAAAAGAGCACCCTGCACCATATCCCCAGGAACTCGCCGAGAGGCTTGTGCGGATGTTTTCTTTCGTGGGCGACACCGTTCTCGACCCATTCGGTGGTACCGGGACAACTGCCCTCGCCGCAGCACGGTGGGGTCGAAACAGTATCAGCGTCGAGATAGAAGAAAAATACTTTGTCATGGAGGTTGAACGGTTTACTCATCAGGCAAAACAGTCCCGGTTGTTCTGATTGAGGTAGATTCATGGTAAGCAAGAGAATTCTCCGGAAACTTTCTCGGGAGGACTATTTTTCCAGTGCGGTGCAGTACTTCTGGGATAAGAGAGCATCACAGGCGAAAGATCAGAATGACCGTGGTGTAAGAGATCAGGGCTTTCGTTCGGAGGCGACGGGCGGAAAGCATATGGATGGATTCTTCTCGCTGATCCGAAGTCTGCTCGTGGATATCGGAGTTCCCGAGGATGATATCTGCACGCAGAAGAGATCGCTCGATCTTCCAGGATACTTCCGTGCTGAAAACAGTGGGATCTTATCGTCATCAAGCACTATCCCGACGGGAAGAGGGAACTTGTTGCCGTCCTTGAACTGAAATCCCAGAAGGGGCCTTCGTTCGGGAACAACATCAATAACCGGACCGAGGAGGTTTTAGGGAGCGCATACGATCTCTGGACTGCCTACCGCGAGGGAGCGTTCAGGACATCTCCCTCTCCCTGGTTAGGGTATATGCTGCTGCTTGAGGATTGCGAGGGGTCTCGAAGGAGCGTGAGGAACAATGAACCGCACTTTGAGGTATTTCCGGAGTTTAAGGGCGCTTCTTACATCGAACGCTATCGACAGACCTGTCTCAGGCTGGTGCGCGAAAGAGTCTATTCCGAGGTCTGCTACTTGCTTGCGAAGGAAGAGGATAGGGCGAAACCACGGAACTATTCCGAACCAGACGAGATTTTATCGGGATACCGGTTCCTGCGCTCCCTGTGTTCCCACCTGAGCAACTTTTACGAGATCGCGTAACGCTGTCTCTGACCCGTTGCCGTCAGCGGATCGGTTGCGGTCGCGTCAGCACCCGGAGTCATTGATCGGAGAGCGCACGAAGATGGGGGTCTCTACCCCATCGCCAGCACGAACCGTAGCGCCGCGACGATCATCGGCATCGTGATGAGGAGGATCAGCAGCACCGTCACGAATCCGCTGATCGAGGCGACGACCCGCTGTGCGTACTGCGACCAGCCCCGCCGCTCGAAGAACCGTTCCACGCCTTCCTTCATCATGTAGCCGCCGTCGAGCGGGACGATCGGTATGGCGTTGAACATCCCGACCAGCAGGTTGAACCACCCCGTCCAGAAGAGGAGGTGAACCGTGCCCCAGAAGAGGGGGAACGGCTCTTCCCAGGCCATCTGCTCGGGGGTGTCGGTGAGCAGGATCCCGAGCTGCTGGGTGTTGCCCTGGATGAAGGCGTCGATCGGGGCTATCGTCAGGTAGAGCGGCGCAAGAAGCCCGAGATCCGCGATCTTCCCGATATGCTCCTTCACGGCAGGTGCGCTGTAGTAGTAGACCCCCATGAACCCGGAGTCCCGGTCGCCGTCGAGCTCTTCCGGCCACCCGGAGAGGGTGAGCGTATACGTGCTCTCGACCCCGTCTTTTGTTGCCGTCAGCGTGACCGTCTCTCCCGACCGCGTCCCGTCCATGATCGCCGCAATCTCTTCCTGGCTTGCCACGGGAACGCCGTTTATGCTCGTGATGACCGAGTAGCCGGGAAGTCCCGCGTCGGCCGCGGGGTAGTCCTGGTAGACTCCCTGGACGAGCGGGACGGCAAGGGGCGTCGCCATCCCGAAGAGAAGGAACATCGCCGCAAAGCACGCGAGCCCGAAGACGATGTTGTTCGTGATCCCGGCGCCGAACATCCGGATCTTCGGCATCCCCTTCGCAGCTTCCACGTCCTCCTCATCGGGCTCGACGAACGCCCCTATCGGGACGACGGCGATGAGGAGGCCCATGCTTTTTACCCGCATATCCTCGACCCGGGCAAGGATGGCGTGGCCGAACTCGTGGATGACGATTGTCAGGAGGAGGCCGAGGAAGACGGCCGCGGTGATCGGGATCGCCTGGTTGACGCCCGGTATCGCGAGGAGGTTTCTCGGGTCGTAGATCCCGGTCGGCTCCGGGGTGTGAACCAGAAGCTGGGGCACCGCGACGAGCAGGGCGAGTGTCATGAAGGCCGAGACCACGACGACCAGCAAGACCCCGAGCGTCGCATACGCCCGGAGTATCGTCCTGAACTTCTGGAACCAGTCGAAGAAACCGACCCGCTCGGTCTTGATGGCGAGGATCGGGCCGAAGAACATGACGTGATCCTTGAACAGCCCTCGTTCGCGGATGTAGTAGGCTATCAGGAGGTATGCCGCAACGAGGAGAAGGAGTATCTGGAGCCAGTTCATCACTCAGGGTTAGGGCGCGCGAGGCATAAATTCTTGGTCAGGCGAAATCCTGCATCGTCGTCTGGCAGAGGTTCGTCACTGTCTTCCAGCTCCGGCGGGCGCAGGGCGGCGGGCTCCCGTGAGAGCGGATGTAGCCCCGGAGGAACTCGATGGTCACCGGGTCGGAGGGGTAACCGCTCCCGAGCGTACCATACTGCCCCTCGAGTTCCCGGATCGCCCGGTCGCGGGTGACTTTCGCGACGACGCTTGCCGCGCCGACGATCTTGTGCCGGGCGTCGGCGTGGTGCTCGGCGACGATCTCGCAGGGGAAGTCGAGGAGCCCCGCCACCGTCCGCCCGTAGCGCTCCGCGTTCACGTCGCAGGCGTCCACGTAGGCGTACTCCGGCTGGAGCCCCCTGATCGCTTCGGCGTGAAGCTCGGCCACGCAGGTGTTCATGCTCATCCTGCTCCGGGCATCGTCGATCCCGGCGGCATCGATGGTGACGATCGCTATCGAAAAGTCGCGGAAGAGAACCTCGTAGAGTGCCTCGCGCTGTTTCGGCCGGAGCACCTTCGAGTCCCGTATGGGAAGTGCCGCAAGATCCTCGATCTCGCGGCACCCGATGGCGGCAACTACCATCGGGCCGAGAACCGAGCCCTTCCCTGCTTCGTCCACCCCGCAGATCACACAAGGTGGTTTATTCGCAAGGTATTTCAATGCTGACGGTTGAATCCAGATGGATGTACACGATCATCATCGGCCTTGGCGGAATCGGCCGGAACCTGACTGCGATCGCCGTGAACGCCGGCGACTCCGTGGTGGTGATCGACCAGGACGAGGAGCGCGCGAGCGATATTCTGGAGCACTACGACGTTCTCGCCATCACCGGGAACGCAACCGACAAATCGGTGCTCGAGGACGCGGGGATCGACCGGGCCGATGCGCTGGTCGCCACGACGAGCGACGACGCCGTGAACCTGATGACCTGCTGGCTCGCGAAACGCTACGAGGTCGGCAACGTCGTCTCGATCGTCAACCAGAAAGAGCACTCCGACCTCTTCAACGAGGTCGGCGTCCGGATCAGCGAGAATCCCGACGAACTGGTGGCGACCCGTCTCTACTACTGGGCGAAGAGCCCGAACCTCCAGCAGGTCGCCTCGATCCCCGGCGGCACCATCTTCGAGATCGTCGCCGACGAGGGCGCTCCCATCGTCGATCACGAGATCCGCGAACTCGAAGTCCGGGACTTCGTCTTCATCGCCATCCGGCGTGCCGGGGGCGATCTCATCATCCCGAGCGGCACCGTCCGTATCCGGCCGGGCGACGTCATCACGGTCTTCACGAAAAAAGAGGCGGAAGCGGAGACCTTAAAGACCCTCAACAAGCAGTTAATACGCTCAGGATAGCGTATCTTTCAGCGCTTTGAGTTCGAGGAGCAGTTTCGGGTTCCGCTTGATCAGTTCCTTGACGAGAGCCAGGACCGAGAACTCATCGAAGCTGATGCTTGCGATCGAGTCCGCGAGGGTGTTGAGTTTTGTATCGTCGAGCGTGACGAAGTACTCTTTGACCTTGTAGTTCCGCTCGATGGTCGCACCCATCTTCGATGCCCGCCACTCCGCGTCGTAGGGCCTCAGGGCCTCCTTCGAGCAGTTGCCCGCCTCGATGCATCTTGAGGCAACCTGGGCCGCGAGCCGTCCCGTGTACATGGCGTTCCCTATCCCGCCGCCGGTGATGGGATCGACGACCCTCGCCGCGTCGCCGGCGACGAGAAGGCCGTCCCCGACCGTGCAGGGAAGCGGTCGGCAGACGGGAACCCCGCCGACGATCATCTCGATCGTCTTTCCATCGGGGAAGTTCTTTGCGACGAATCGGTCCAGGTAGTCCTTTGCCCGGGCACCGTCGTGGCTCTTTCTTCCGGTGATCCCGATCCCGACGTTCGCCGTCCGGTCGCCCTTCGGGAAGACCCAGAGGTAGCCTTCGGGCGCGATCTCGTTGCCCAGGTAGAAGTCGGTGCAGCCCGCGCCGATATCGATATCCGTCATCACGTACTGAGCGCAGCTCATCATCTCGCGGAGAGGAACCGTGGTGTCGAGACCTGCCCGGCGGGCGAACTGCGCCTCCGTGCCGTCTGCGGCGATGACGACCTCGGCCCGGATATCTGCCGGCGTCCCGGCAGAGAGCACCTTCGCGCCCCGGACTGCTCCGTTCTCCATGATCGGCTCGGTCGCCCGGGTCTTGACGATGACGTCCGCCCCGGCCTCGGCCGCCTGCCAGACGAGCTCCCGGTCAAAGACCTTCCGGTCCAGGACGTAGCCGACCTCGTTCCCCGCCCGGGCCTGATCGAGGCAGATGGCGGTGCCGTTCGGGGCGATGATCCGGGCACTCTCGATATCGGCGGAGATCCAGCGGGGATCGGGCCTGATGAACTCTTTCAGGAGTTCTTTGCCGATTCCCTCCGCGCACCGGACGGGCGTGCCGATGGCAGGACGCTTCTCGACGATGCAGACCGAGTTTCCGGCTTCTGCTGCCGTCCTCGCCGCAAGAGCGCCGGCGGGACCGCCCCCGATGATGAGGATATCGTACTTACTCTTCATGGACGACCTCCAGTGCTCCGAGCGGGCACGCCCGTGCGCAGATACCGCAGGCGATGCACTCCCGCTCAAGGCTGAGGTAGGCGTCGATCAGCTCGAGCGCATCCTCGGGACAGACTGCGACGCAGGTGCCGCAGTATCCACACTTGTCTCGGTTTATCCTGAGCATTGTACACATAATGTCTTTTGTCTTGCAAAAACCTTTATGCTCCTTGCTTGAGTTGCAGCACCAGAGTCTCTCTTTCTGATGCCGGATCGGTGGCCGATCATTGCGGGCCGCCCTGACCCCGGCGATGAGGCGGCCCACTACGCTATTTAATAGATGTTAACACAAATTTATCCGGGTAACGTGAACGCTATGGGATTGAGGGGTGGACCAACACAGGACGAGGTCATGGCCGTCTCGCTCGCAAAACTCGGCATCCGTCCGGGCGACCGGGTGGTTGATATCGGGTGCGGGACGGGGAAGATCTCCGTCGCTCTCTCGGAGACGGCGGAGCGGGTCTACGCGATCGACCGCCGATCGGAGGCGATCGCGTATGCCCGGGCCGAGGCGGCTCGCGCCGGCAGGGGCAACATCGAGTTCTTCGAGGGCGACGCGGCGGAGATCCTCCCGGGGCTGGACCGTCTCGACGCCGCCTTCGTCGGCGGATCGCGCCGCCTGCCGGAGGTTCTCGATCTCCTCGCCGACCGGGTGCGGGGAAAGATCGTCGTGAACGCGGTGATGGTCGGGACGCTTCATGAGGCGATAGAAAGCATGCAGCGCCTCGGGATCTTCGTCGAGGCTGTCCACCTCCAGGTCTCGCGGTCGGCCGGGATCGCCGGCGGGACGATGTTCAAACCGATCAATCCCGTCTACATCGTCGTCGGGGGTGCCGGATGCTCGTAGGCGTGGGGCTCGGGCCCGGCGACCGGGAACTCCTGACCCTGCGGGCGGTCAGGCTCCTTGGCGAAGCCGCAGCGGTCTTTGTCCCCGGAAACCTTGCCTATGATCTGGTGAAGCCCTACCGGCCCGATGCTGTCGTCCTCAACTTCCCGATGACGAGCGACGAGGATTACATCCGAAGGTGCATGGAAGAGAACGCCGACCGGATTGCGCCGCACGCAGAGGATGGGCTTACCGTATTCGGGATCATCGGCGACCCGAACTTCTACTCGACCTTCTCGCGGCTCTGCGAGGTGATCGCGGAGCGCTATCCCGGGATAACGTTTGCAACCGAGCCCGGGATCAGTTCCATCACCGCGTTCGCCTCGGTCGCAAACGTCCCGGTTTCCGGCGGGTTTCTTGTCTCGGACGGGAACGGGCCGGAATCAAGGATCTTCATGAAAGTCAGGAAGCCGGCGGCGCTCGCGGCCTCCCTCTCGGAGGAGGGCTACTCGGAGTTCGTCCTCGTCGAGCGGATGTTCATGCCGGAGCAGCGGGTCTACCGGGGGGTTGATCTCCCTGAAAAAAGCGACTACTTCTCGATCCTCTTTGCGAGGCGGCCGCATGCATAAGTTTTACATCGTGGGCGCGGGGCCGGGGGCGCCCGATCTCATCACCGTCCGGGGGATGGATCTCCTCCGGCGGGCGGACGTCCTCATCTACGCGGGTTCGCTCGTGAACCCGGCGCTTGTCGCGGAGTCGGGAGCCGGCGTGAGACTCGACAGCTGGGGGATGACCCTTGACGAGATCGTCGATGCCGTCGAAGAAAACGTCCGGGCCGGCAAACTCGTCGTCCGGCTCCACTCCGGCGATCCGGCGCTCTACGGCGCGATCGTCGAGCAGATGACGGAACTCGAGCGGCGCGGGATCGAGGCCGAGATCGTCCCGGGGGTCTCGTCGCTCTTCGCGGCCGCTGCGGCCTTGAAGACCCAGTTCACCCTCCGCGACGTCTCCGAGAGCCTGATCGTCACCCGCCCGGCGGGGGCGACGCTTGAGGCCGACCTGATCCCCGAGTTCTCCCGGCTCGGGCAGACGATGGTGGTCTTCCTCGGAACCGAGCGGATGGAAGAGGTTCTCGCCCGGGTGGAGTGCCCGCCCGATACCCCGGCGGCGGTCGTCTACCACGCTTCGTGGCCCGACCAGAAGATCGTCTTAGGGACGGTTGCCGACATTGCGTCAAAGGCCCGGGCGGCCGGGATCGAGCGGACGGCGCTGATCGTCATCGGGCGAGTGGTGGACCCGGCTACGTCCGGGTTCGGGAGGTCGGTTCTCTACTCATGACCGGGACTGTCGTGATCGCGCTCGAACGGTTCCTCCCCGACGCCCGCCGGATCGCGGACGCTCTCGGTGCCGACGTCCTTCCCTACGGCCGGGACGTCTTCCGGACGGCGTTTGCCGGCTACGGCCGGATCGTCGCCCTGATGTCGGCCGGGATCGCCGTCCGGGGGATCGCGCCCCTCCTCACCGACAAGTGGCGCGACCCGGCGGTGGTGGTGATCGGGCCGGACCTCCGCTACGCCGTCCCGGTCGTCGGCGGGCACCACGGCGGAAACGACCTTGCCCGGGAACTCGCTGCTCTCGGGATTGAAGCGGTGATCACGACCGCGACCGAGACCCGGGGCCGGGAGTCGGTCGAGGGGATCGCCGCCCGGAGAGGCTGCGATGTCGTGAACCGCGACTCCACCCGGGCGGTGAACGCCGCGATGCTGGACGCCGATCTGCCCCTCTACGCCGTCACCGGCCCCGGGATCGTCGTCGCGGGCCCGGCCGTCTCCCTCCTCGTCCGGGAGGGGGAGTACGTCGTCGGCGTCGGGTGCAGAAAGGACGCCGACGCGGCCGAGGTTGAAGAAGCCGTCCAGCGGGCGCTTCGTGAGGCCGGGATCCGCCCGGAAGAGGTGCTCGTCTACGCGACGACCATGAAGAAGCGCAACGAGACGGGGCTCATTGACGCCGTCGCGGAACTCGGCGGCAATCTTGTCTTTTTAGACGACGGGACATTGAACGCACAGGAGGCTCCGTCGCCCTCGCGTGCCTCCCTCATAGGGCTCGCCGGGGTCGCGGAACCCGCGGCTCTCGCGATCGCGAAGCGCAAAGTTCTGGTTCTTGTCAAACAGACGTATGGTGGTGTCACTGTTGCAATCGCGCGATAATGGAGGAAGGCTGTACATCGTCGGCACCGGCCCCGGTGACCTGCTGCAGATGACGCCCCGCGCCTTAAAAGCCCTCGGCGAGGCGGACTGCGTCGTCGGCAACGGGTTCTACCTTGATCTCGTCGAGCCGATGCTCGCCGGGAAAGAGGTCGTCCGGAGCAGCATGGGCAAGGAGGTCGACCGGGCGGCAAAGGCGCTCGACCTCGCGCGCGACCGGGTCGTCGCGATGGTGAGCGGCGGCGACGCCGGGGTCTACGGGATGGCGAGCATCGTCCTCGAGGTGGCCGAACGGTCGGGCTCGACGGTCGCGGTCGAGGTCGTCCCCGGGATCACGGCAGCGGTCTCGGCGGCGGCACGGCTCGGTTCGCCGCTCTCGGGCGACTACGTCACGATGAGCCTCTCGGATCTCCTGACCCCCTGGGAGGAGATCGAGCGGAGGCTCGACCTCGCGTTCCGGATGCGGGTGCCGGTCGTCCTCTACAACCCCCGTTCAAGGGGAAGGCCGCACAACCTTGATGCAGCGGTCGCGATCGCCCGCCGCCACCTCCCGGAGACGACGCCGGTCGGGGTGATCAAGAACGCCTACCGGAAGGGTGAAGAGCGGCTGATCACGACGCTTGGAGAGTTCATAGACCACTTCGCCTTCGTGGACATGCATTCGATCGTTTTTATCGGCGGAGAAGAGACCAGGATCTGGAGGGATGAGCATGGTGCGAGAGGAATCGTCACGCCCCGGGGATACCACCGGAAGTACGTATACTGACCTCGCGGCGGTCACGCCGGAGGCCTACGCGATAGCGAGCGCGAGCCGGAACCTGGCCCGGGAACGGGTGGGGAACGTCACCCTCGAAGACCGGATCCGGCAGCGGTGCTCGGTGGCGGTCGGCGACTTTGCGATGGCCGATCTCATGCGCTTTTCCGGCGACCCGGTCGAGGCCGGGGTTGCCGCGCTTGCCCGCCGGGCACCGATTATCGTCGATATCCGGATGGTGCAGGCGGGCATCCTGAAACGCGGGCATGCAAGCGAGGTCGTCTGCGCCCTCGACTACGGCGAGGATATCGCCCGCGAGCGCGGGATCACCCGGACGTCGGCGGGATTTCTCGCCCTGCGCGACCGTCTTGAAGGGGCGGTCGTGGTGATCGGGAACGCTCCTTCAGCGCTTCTCGTCGTCTGCGAGATGATCCGCGAAGGGGTCCGGCCGGCGCTGGTCGTTGGAACCCCGGTGGGGTTCGTGAACGCCGCGGAGTCGAAGGGGATACTACGCACCATCGACGTGCCGTCGGTCTCGAACGCCGGCACCCGGGGCGGGACGCCGGTCGCGGTAGCGGCGATGAACGAGATCATCACGATTCATGCCGAGCGTGAAGGTCATGCGGGACCCGGTTACTGACTTCGAGTATCCCGGGGCATGGGTGGCGGCCTGCCGCTCCCCGGAACTTCTCGACGACGTCCGGAGAGGGCTTGCGGTTCTGACCGCATCGGGAACTGTCCTCCGCCGGGGGTTCACGACCGGGACGACTGCGGCCGCGGCCTGCAAGGCTGCGGTTCTCTCGCTCGTCCTCGACACCGTCCGGGAGGTGGACGTCACCCTCCCCTGCGGCATCACGGTCCTGCTCCCGGTCGACGGCTACCGCGGGCAGGCATCCTGCCGGAAGGACGCCGGCGACTACACCACCGACGTAACGGGGGGGCTTGAGTTCGTCGCGATGGCGACCCCCTCCCTCTCGGGCGGTGTCCAGTTCGTCCCCGGCGAGGGCATCGGGAGCTTCGCCCGCGACACCCCCCGTCACCGGCAGGGAACGCCCGCGATCAGTGATCCGGCGCTCGACTGCATCCGGCGTGCTATCGATGAGGCGGTGGAGGAGGCGGACCTATCCGGGACGACGGTCATCCTGACGATCCCCCGGGGGGCGGAGGTGGCACAGAAGACGCTGAATCCCCGGGTAGGGGTGCACGGGGGAATATCCGTCCTCGGGACGACCGGGTTCGTGGAGCCCTGGGACGATCACGTGACGGAGGGGGTGATCGACCGGATCGCCCACGCTCCCGGGGCGATCGTGCTGACGACCGGCAGGCTCGGCCTGCGCTACTCCCGCCTCCTCTTCCCGGAGCACGAGGCGATCCTGATCGGGAACCGTCTCGCCGAAGCGCTCCCGGCGGTCGACGGCGACGCGGTCATCTGCGGGCTGCCCGGCCTGATCCTGAAGTTCATGAACCCCGATGTCCTCGAAGGCACCGGGTGCGCGACGGTGGAGGAACTCTCGGCGACCCCGCTCTGGGAGGAGACGGTCTGCCGGGAGATTGCAGCGTTTTGTGCCCGTTACCCCCGTATCAGGGTCGTGATCGTCGACCGCGACGGCCGGATCGTCGGTGAGTCGCCATGAAGATCGTCGGGGTGGGCTGCGGCCCCGGTCTGCTGACCGCGGAGGCGGCGAGGGTCATCGCGGGTGCGAAGCTCGTCTACGGCTCCGCACGGGCGATCGCGCTTGCCCGCGACGCCATCCCGCCGGGCTCTGAGGTGCACGAGATCGAGGATTACCAGAGCCTCCGCTCCCTCCCGGCCCATGCGGTCGTCCTCTCGACGGGCGACCCGATGCTTGCGGGGCTCGGCTACCTTCCGGGCGAGGTCGTCCCCGGGATCTCCTCGCTCCAGGTCGCGTTTGCCCGTCTGAAGGTTCCGCTGGCGCGGGCCGCGGTCGTCTCCGCCCACGGGAAGGATCACGCCCGGGCGATAACCGAGGCCCGGGAGGAGGTCGTCCGGGGGAAGGTCGTCTTCCTCGTCGCCGACCCGGCCTTCGACGTCGGGGTGCTCGCGGCCGCCCTCCCGGCGGAGACCCGGCTTGCCGTCTGCGAAGACCTCGGCTACCCGGCGGAGAGAATCGCCGTCGGGACGGCGGCAGAGTTCCCGGCGCCGCTGGGCGAACTCTATGTGGTGGTGGCGGGGGCGTTTTAGAGGGTGTCTCCAGCACCTTATCTCCAAGTCATCCCCCCTTAAGTGGCTGGTCGCAGACGAGCACTGTCCTATCTTCACTTAACGCCCCTCTTGCTGGTACAAACAGCAGATAAACCCGGATCCACTGGAGTGAGTTATTCGCAGGTTTCTTTTGACCTCGTTGGAGGAGGCCGAATTGCTCCTGAGAATATGAATAGACGAATCTTTTACCAGATATTAACCCGGGGAGATCAGCATCCGGGCAGGAGAGCGTCGCATCGATAGAGACGATAATTGCATAAGTATTTAGTTATTTATGATAATAGTGCTCTGATGTCTGTTGATGCTTTTTGGCGCGATTTCGTCGATAAAGTGAGGGCCGCGCCTGCTGAGACGGAATGGATTGAGTTTAAGTTGAGTTATGCGAATCCCCAAAGAATTGGCGAATATATTTCAGCTATAAGTAACTCTGCAAGTCTGAATGGGCAGAAAGCAGGCTATATTATCTGGGGGATAGATGATAAAACTCATGAGATCGTCGGAACAAATTTCCGACCAAGGATTTGCAAAGGAAAAGGTAACGAAGATCTGGAACCCTGGCTTCTCCGCGGTCTAAATCCCGCTGTAGATGTTAAAATTGTAGAATTAGGCTATGATGTTGGGTCTGTCGTTGTTTTCCAGGTAACCGCTGCCCGAAACCAGCCAGTTTGCTTTTACTCTAAAGCATATATCCGGATCGGCTCTACAACACACTCCTTATCGAAGTTTCCAGAAAAAGAGAGAAGAATCTGGCACATGGATAATACCATGCTTTTTGAAAATGATGTCGCATTACCAAACCTATCATCGGATGATGTTCTTGCAAAGATTAACTACCCTGCCGTTTTCGATCTGCTGAAACATCCTTTTCCAGATAATCGGGCAGGTATTTTGAATTTTCTTGAGAACGAGGGAATAATTGAACAGTGTGACTCAGCGTATGCTATCACGAATCTTGGGGCAGTCTTGTTTGCAAAAGATTTCCGCATGTTTCCCTCCCTTGAGCGAAAAGCGGTGCGGGTTGTATATTATAAGGGTAATGATCGTCTCCAGGCCCTTAAAGAGGATGTGTCCTATGAGGGATACGCTGTTACGTTCGAGGCACTAATTGACCGAATATGGGATCAATTGCCTGCAAATGAGGTCATTAAAGATGCACTTCGCGTAGAAGAGAAGATGTATCCAAAACTGGCCATCCGCGAGATTGTTGCGAATGCCTTGATCCACCAAGATTTCTTTATACGTGGAACAGGCCCGCTCGTCGAGATCTTTTCCTGCCGTATGGAAATAACCAATCCTGGGAAACCGCTGATCGAACCGATCAGATTTATCGACCATCCCCCACAATCTCGGAATGAGAAACTGGCCTCGCTGATGCGGAGGATGAACATCTGCGAAGAGCGGGGTTCGGGTATCGATCGTGCGATAGGAGAGGTCGAAGTATATCAACTTCCTGCTCCTGAATTTCAGGCTGAAAACGATTTTATGCGGGTAACCTTATTCTCACACCGCACGCTGAGTGGTATGGATCGGAAAGATCGGGTCAGAGCCTGCTATCAACATTGCTGCCTGCGTTACATCTGTCATGATTACATGACCAATACCTCTTTGAGGAAACGCCTGGGCATTAAGGACAGAAATTACTCGATAGCATCACGTATCATCAAAGATACAATTGATAGCGCCCTGATCAAAGTGTCAGATCCGGATAACAAATCACCACGGGATAGGAAATACGTCCCCTTCTGGGCTTGAAGTTTGCCCAGTGTGTACTATATACCACTTTCGTGACTGATATGTGATCCAGACGAATGTGATGAGACTGGCTTCGCGACACCTGTGCTTTGAATTCGAAAATCTATTAGAATCGCTCGAATCCTCGTATCATATGTATGTGACGGATATGTGATTGATGGATAATGGCCATCTGGCTTTGAATCGCGACGTTCCATCCGGAACGGAGCGTAAGAAGCCATCTCACTTCGAATCGCGAAGAACGCGAAGAGATCTGTGAAATACTGGACGTCGCGCTATTTCGCGGGTGGCTGGAGCTACATGCACTACACTGCGGAAGCCGCGAGATCCGCCGCGGCGCTCTCCTTCTTCCGAAACTCGTAGCCCGACCGGAGGAGATCGAGGAAGATCGCCTGGTACGCCCCCCGCCTGCAGAGTTCGAGGTGGTAGCGGTGCACCGTCGACTTTGTCCCGTACTTCGCCGGCACGTCGCTCCAGGCGCATCCGGTGGTGAGGACGTAGAGAACCCCGTTGAAGAGGTGTCGGGGGTCGCGCCTTGGTCTCCCGATATGGGGCTTCTGGGGCGGGAGGTGTCTACTGACGATCTCCCAGAGGTCGTCGTTGATCTCCCGAAACGTCATGAACGCTGCATACCGCGGTGAGACCTTATAGTTTTGGGACGGTTCGGGCTCCCGGGGATTCGTAGTTCATGACGATGATCTCGCGAACCTCTCCGCGTTTCGTCCCGTCGCAGTTGATTGCCCTTCTTGCCGGAACCCGGTCGATACGGTAGTTGGCGTAGAGGTCGTCGAAGAACCCGTCGTTCGGATCGACGTTTCTCGGATCGGAGTTGCTCAGCATCAGCCTCGCGCCCTTTGCGTCGCATTGTGCGTAGAATGCCCCAAGGCGCCTCTGCTCCTCATCCGAGAACCTGTTCTTCGAGTACTGCGTGAACGACGACGTCCGGTTCAGCGGCCGGTAGGGCGGGTCGAAGTAGACGAAGGTCTCCTCTGCGATATACGGCTCCGCCTGCGTGAAGTCGCCGAGATGGATGGTCGTGTTCCGGAACGCGAGCGAGTCGGCTAAAAGAACCTCTTCGTGCAGGATCTTCGGCGTTTTGTACCTGCCGAACGGGACGTTGAACCCGCCCCGGGAGTTCACCCGGTAGAGGCCGTTGAAGCCCGTCCTGTTGAGGAAGATGAACCGTCCCGCCCGTTCGATCCACGCGTCGCCGTACCCGGTAAAATCGATCTCTCTCTTCTCGCGGTTGAACGCGTCCCGGACGGCGTAGTAGTAGTCCTTCCGCCCGGCATCGTCTTTTGCGAGGAACTCGCTCTCGACGTCGCGGAGGTACTCGATGAGAGCGGAGACGTCGTTTTTTACGACGGTGTAGGCGAGGACGAGATCCTCGTTGATGTCGAAGAGGTGGCACTCCCTGAACGCAAACGTGCTGTTGAAGTGAAAGTAGACGGCTCCGCCGCCCATGAACGGTTCGACGAAGACCGGAAGGCTTCCCTCGGCGAGTTCCCGCGGAACCCGTGCAGTGAACGCATCGAGCAGTTGCGCCTTGCCGCCTGCCCACTTGAGGAACGGTCGTGCGGTGGGTGTTGCCATCGGTCTCTTCCGTCGTGGTGAATGCTGAAGGAAAGGTTGGTCTTGAAGGGCATTAGCGTTGTCCGTATCCGCCGGGTTCAGGGACTACCGCCTGTTCGAGCATCCTGATTGTTTCAGCATCTTCTCGATTGCCCACCGGCCCCGGCCGAGTTCTCCTCCCAGGATCTCGACCGCCCTCTTCTTCGTCTCGCCGGACTCGATGAGCGCGGCGAACCGGGAGACCAGGATCTCGCGGTCGGTCTCCGTCCAGGGCTTGCCCCGGTTCGCCGGCTCTCCGGTCTCCGGTCTCCTGAGCGTGGGAAGCAGGCAGCCCGGGAGGATATCCCGCAGTTCCGTGACCTTCAGGTCGAAGGCCTGCTCTGAGGCCTCGAACCCGGTCGCCCGCCGGTTGAGGCCGATAGCCGCCTTTGCCGTCGAAAAGCCGCCGAGAAACATGTCGCAGACGAGATCGCCCTCGTTGCTGCTGTACTGGAGCATCTTGACGAGCAGTTCCGTCGGCAGTTCGTTCTTGTTCTTCGCCTGCCCCGGTTTGTACTCGCGGTTGATGCACCAGACGTCTTCGCGGTCGCGATAGTTCAGCGACCCGTTCTTCGGCCCCCTCTCCCCGGCGCCATAGCGCGACTCCAGATTGAACGTCCGCTCGCCGCCGGGTTTCTCGTAGAAGAGGATGTGGTAGTGGGAGGAGACATACTTCCTGCTCGTGTAGACGCCGAAGTTGTAGCGCCATATGATATGGTTGACCTCGCGAAGGCGTGTTCCGCGCAGCGCGTGGAGGATGTGGTAGAGGTTCGTGTAGCCCGAGACGATGTAGATCGACCCGCCCGGCCTTAATATCCGTTCGGCTTCCCGGATCCAGTCTCTGCTGAACGTCCCGTAATCAGATGCGGCGACCTCGATATAGCCGTCGACGACGAACGCCTCGTCGCGGTTGTAGTGCTGGTGCAACCGGTCGCCGTTGATGCCGTAGGGGGGGTCGGTGACGATCAGGTCGACCGAGTCGTCGGGGATATGCGCTCTTGCCCCCGCGATGCAGTCGCCGTTGTAGAAGATGTTGCTGTTGACCTCCTCTAACCTCATGCTATTCCCTGCAGGCTGCAACGTATTCACGTTGGTCGTAGGAGCATAAGATACTCGTTATGGCCCTGCCCCTCTCCGCCCCGCCTACCGGGAGGTAGCATTAATACGATTAAAACAAACGAAAAACTGACTGCCAGCAGTACAACAGCCCCGGGAGTTTGGATCGTGGCATATTCGGAGGACTCAGAGAGTGCGTTACGCACCGCGGCGCAGGATCGGGAGGGTCATGAACGCGTGGCACACCTTCTGGCCGAGAACGAGGCGCTCCGGCGGGAGAATGCCGCGCTGCAGTCCGTAAAGGACGCCCTGCAGGAGAGCGAGGAGCGTTACCGGCGCCTCTTCGAGGACGACCTCACCGGGGATGTTGTCGTCGCCGCGGATGGTCGGATACTCTCCTGCAACCCGGCGTTCGCAAGGATATTCGGGTTCGCCTCGAGGGAAGAGGCTCTGGATACCGATGTCCGGGATCTCTTCGAGGATCCCGGGGAACTGAACCGGATCGTCGCAAGTCTCCGGAAGGAAGGAAAGATAGAGAACGTGGGCCGGACACGGAGACGCCGGGACGGAACCCGCATCCATATCGTGGAGAATGTGGTCGGGCGTTTCGGTTCCGGCGGCGAACTGTTCGAGATCCAGGGCTACATCTACGACGACTCGGAGCGCAAGCGGGCGGAAGAAACCCTCCGGGAGAACATGGAGTGGTACCGCCAGGCGCTCGACAACCCGCTCATCGGCTACGCACACTGCGAGATCGTCGTCGATGCCGCCGCAAGACCCGTTGATTACATATATCTGGAGGTCAACCGGGCGTTTGAACTCTTTACCGGACTCAGAAGGGAAGATGTCGTGAACCGGCGGGTGACTGAAGTTCTCCCTCCTGATGAGGCTGCCGGAATCATTGCGATCTATGGAGACGTGGCGCTGACAGGAGAATCCGCAGCGTTTCAGTATCCTTTGCCGAGCCTTTCGAAATGGTTCGAGGTCACCGCGTTTTCACATCAACGGGGACGCGTCACGACCTTCTTCACCGAGATCACCGAGCGCAAACGGGCGGAGGAGGCTCTCCGGGAGAGCGAGGAGCGTTACCGGCGGCTTTTCGAGGACGATCTCACCGGAGACTTCCTCACCACCGCGGATGGCCTGATACTCGCCTGCAACCCGGCATTCGTCAGAATATTCGGGTTTGCTTCCATAGAAGAAGCACTGAATACCAATATCCGGGACCTCTATGAAGATCCCCGTGACCGGGACGCGCTCCTCACGCGCCTGCAGAGAGATGGGAAGGCCGAGAACGAGGGGAGGATCCGGAAGCGCCGGGACGGGACGCGCATCCACGTCGTAGAGAACGTGGTCGGACGCTTCAGCGCGGACGGCAAACTCCTGGAGACCCAGGGCTACATCTACGATGATTCGAGGCGCAAACAGGTGGAGGAAGCCCTGCGCGAGAGCGAGGAACGGTTCCGTGCGGTTCTCGAGAACTCGCTCGACGCTGCCTACCGGCGCAACCTCCAGGCCGACCGCTACGATTACATGAGCCCGGTCATCGAGGAGATCCTCGGCTTCACCCCCGAGGAGATGGCTGTGATGAGCCTTGAGGATGTCATGGAGCGCATCCACCCCGACGACCGGCCGGCGGTCGTGGCGGAACTGAACGCCGCGGCCGCTTCGGGGAGAGGCCTCCTCCTCTACCGGTTTCTGGCGAAGAACGGGGAGTACCGCTGGCTTGAGGATCACCTCATGGTGATCCGCGATCCCGGCGGCCGGCCGCTCTACCGGGGCGGCATGGTTCGCGACGTCACCGGGCGGAAGGAAGCCGAGGCGGAGCTCGCCCGGGTGCACCGGGATCTCCGGTCTGCTCACCGGGAGGCAAACCTCTACCTCGATATCCTGACCCACGACATCGGGAACACCGAGAACGTCTCGAACCTCTATGCCGAACTGCTGCTCGAGATGCTCGACGGCGAGGTGGCAGGATACGCGGCGAACCTGAAGCGGAGCATAGCAAAGAGCATCGAGATCCTCGGCATCGTCTCCAAGATCCGGCGGATTCATGCCGGACCTCCCGCGCTCCGGTCGACCGAGATCGATGCGGTCATCCGGACCGAGATCGACCACTTTCCGTCCGTACCCACCAGTTATGAGGGCGCATCGTGCGAGGTCGTTGCCGACGATCTCCTCTGCGAGGTCTTCACGAACCTGATCGGCAACGCCGTCAAGCACGGGGGTCCCGGGGTCACCGTAACCATACGGGTCGAGCCTGAGGAGGGCGGGTTCGTCCGGGTGACGGTCGCGGATACCGGCCGGGGCGTCCCGGACGACCGGAAGGAGGAGATCTTCCACCGCTACGAGAAGCAGCAGCGGGGCGTGGGCGAGGGGCTCGGGCTGTATCTCGTGCAGATCCTGATCGACCGCTACGGCGGCCGGATCTGGGTGGAAGACCGGGTGCCCGGCCGTCCCGGGGAGGGGGCGGCGTTCGTATTCCTGCTCCGGAAAGCGGCCGACGTGCCGGTACGTCCGTGAGACGGGAGAGGGTTGTGAATCCCCTCTCGCCGGTAGGTTTAGCTGGCCGTCGCGTTCTCCGCTCCTGCGTAGGATACCCGGTAGATCACGCCGTTGGTATCATCACCCACGAGCAGCGAACCGTCCTCTGCAATCGCAAGTCCGCAGAGCCGGGCGGAGAAAGCCGTTTCGTTGTTGTGCAGGAACCCGGTCATGAAGTCCTCGAACCCCTCGGGCTCGCCCGCGTCATTGAACTGAACCCGCACCACCTTGTAGCCGACCGGCGGGTAGCGGTTCCACGACCCGCGGAGGGTTAAGAAGGCGTCGTTCCGGTACTCTTCCGGGAACTGCGTCTCGTTGTAGAAGACAAACTGCATCGGCGAGCTGTGCGCCTGGTACTCGAGCACCGACGGGACGCTCATGGCGCAGAACTCTTCGCGGGTCATGTTCGGGGGCTCCTGTGCGATGACCGTGTCGATCTGCTGCTTCCCGTAACACCACGGCCACCCGTAGTTTCCTCCTTCCTCGATCCGGTTCAGCTCCTCAGGGGGCAGATCCGGGCCCCGCCAGTCGGATCCCTGGTCGAATGCCCAGAACTCGCCGGTCTCGGGGTGCCAGTCGAAGCCGATGGTGTTTCGGAGCCCTTCGGCATAGATGCGGCGCTCGCTGCCGTTGATCTGGAGCATGGTTGCATGTTCGGGGTTCGGCTCCGGGCAGGCGTTGCAGCTGCTCCCCACCGAGAGATAGAGCCGGCCGTCGGGGCCGAAGCGGAGCGTGCGGTTCGGGTGCTGCCCTCCGTCGGGCAGTCCGCCGACGAGGAGTTCGGCGTCGCCGACACTGCCGTTCGGGCCGACTGCGGCGACGTAGACCTCTGTCGGCGTCGCGAGGTAGAGGCTGTCGTTATGATAGGCGATCCCGTGCAGGTAACCGATCCCGGAGACGACGACCTCCTCTTCATCGGCCGCGCCGTCGCCGTCCGTGTCGCGGAGGGCAGTTGTCTGATTCTCCTCCGGCTGCGTGACATAGACCGTGCCGTCATCCCCGACGGTTATGATCCTCGGGTTCACGAGATCACGTGCAAAAACGTTCACTTCAAAGCCCTCGGGGAGGTTAAGGTCGTCCAGCAGGTCTTCGCTGAACTCCAGGCGTTCCGGCACGAAACTGGAGCCGTTGACCTGCACCACGTCCTCGGCCTGGGCGAGCACCCCTGCCGGGAGAAGGCAGAGGAGAACCAGAGCAGCCGCGAGCACAAAATGTTCCGGTGCGTACTTCATCTCTCAAACACCTCAAGATGCCGCAGGCTGGCGCCTGCACCGTCGGCCCGATAGTCCCGGCGGCTCGGAGTTCCGGGTCGGCGGGTCAGAGTTGTCCCACCTGACCGGCGGCGCCGGTGGGATCACGGAGCGAGTTATAGGTTTGGGTGAGTGCGAGATCCGTTCCCTGCTGCCGTCCGGGGCCCGCCTGTCCGGCAGGGATGGACGATTCAATCCAGCATGCCTTATCTCCTTTACCGGAGCAATCTTAGTGATGAGCGAGAGTGAGCCGGAGCGCCGCCGGATCCGGATCCCGGTCAGAACCAAGTTCCTCCTCGCATTCCTGGGCCTCTCGACGGTCGCCCTTCTTCTCGCCGGTTCTCTTGCATTCACGCAGATGAACGATGTCGGCAGCTATGCCCTTGACCGGAGCACCGATCTCGGAATCCGCGCGATGAACGACAGCACAGCTGCGCTTGAGCGCAACGCCGAGGAGTCGCTTCTCCGGCTCGCGCAGGATCAGGCCTATATCAGCAACATCGTCTTTGAGCAGGTGAGCGGGGACCTTGAGGTGATGGAGCGCTACGCGACGACCCTCCAGGGGAACCCATCCATGGTTCGGCCGCGGCACTTCTACCTGCAGGACGAGGAGCCGGCAGACCGGCGTTCGACCTCGGTTCTCTTCCTCTCGCCCGGCATCGATGCCGGCCTTCTCAGCGAAGAGCGGAACGCCGCAGGGATGATGGACGATATCTTCATTCCCATCTCCGCAACGAACCGGCACCTGGCGAACGTCTACGTCGGGACTGGGTCCGGGATGGCGATGATCTATCCCTGGACGGCCGGGCTTGACGCCACGTGCGATCCCCGGCTCAGGAGCTGGTTCGTGCAGGCGAACGGGGCCGGAGGAGCGGTCTGGTCCGAGCCGTACGTCGACCTCATCGGCCACGGCCTGATGGTGACATGTTCGCGGCCGGTTTACACCTCCGGGAGAGACTGGGTCTGGGTGGTCGGTGCGGACGTCACGATCGAGACGATCAACCAGCAGATCATCGGCACCCAGGTGGGCGACCGGGGCTATGCCATGCTGATCGACTCGCATGGAAACGTCATCAGCCGACCCGGCCTCACCTCGGGCGATCTGCGGTGGGACGAGTCGTTCGTCACCGAGAACCTGCTCGCGAGCGAGAACCCGGATCTCGTCGCGGTCGCCGGGAAGATGACCGCGGGGGAGAGCGGGGTCGCCAGGGTCGGGTTTGACGACGGCGAGCGATTCATCGCGTATGCCCCTGTCCGGAGCGTGAACTGGAGCGTCGGCGTCGTGATGCCGGTCGATGAGGTGCTCGCGCCGATAGAGGAGACCCGGACGAGCATCTTCCAGGCGTCGGAGGATACCGTCCAGCACATCAGCGGTCAGCAGGAGACGATGAAGGCCGTCTTTACCGGAACCTTCCTCGGCCTGCTCGCCGTCGTCGCCCTCCTGACCCTCGTCGTCACCCGCCACATCACCCGGCCGATCGAGGAGTTGCAGAGAGGCTCGGAGGCCATAGGGCGGGGCGACCTCGATCACCGGGTGGAGGTGGCGACCGGGGACGAGTTCGAAGATCTCGCCTGCTCGTTCAATAAGATGGCGGCCGATCTGAAGGGGCATGTCGAGGATCTCCGCCGAACTACCGCGGAGAAGGAGCGGGTTGCAAAAGAGCTCGAGATCGCGAAGGAGATCCAGCAGAGCATCCTCCCGGAGTCGGCTCCGGTGCTCCCCGGCTTCGACCTCGCGGGTTTCAACCTGCCTGCCCGCGAGGTGGGCGGGGACTTCTTCGATTACATCCCGGTCGGGGAAGGCTGCTGGGGCGTTGAGATTGCCGACGTCTCGGGGAAAGGCGTTCCTGCCGCACTCTTCATGGCGCTCTCCCGCACCCTCGTCCGGGCGAGCGCCTCGGAGAACCCGGATCCCGCCGGGTCGATCCTTGAGGCGAACCGATACATCTGCATGGACTCAAAGACCTGCATGTTCGTCACGCTCTTCTACGGGATCCTCGATACCCGGAAGGGAACCTTCACCTACGTAAACGCAGGCCACAACCCTCCCCTCCTCTTCAGGAAAGGCTCGACCGTTGCGGAACTACTCCAGGGGAAGGGGATCGCGCTCGGGATCTTTGACGATATCGAGCTCGAACTCGTGGAGCTCCGGTTGAATTCCGGCGATACGGTGGTCTTCTACACCGACGGAGTGACCGAGGCCACGAATGAGCGCGACGAGGAGTACGGCACGGAGCGGCTTACAACGCTCATCCCGAAACTGGTCGGCCTCGGGGCACGGGAGATGATCGCGGCGATCGTGGAGGATGTCACCACCCACGCAGGAAGTCAGCCTCAGTTCGACGACATCACGCTCGTGGTCCTGAAGGTCGGGTAACGGAGTGCCCGGCGAGCGGTGCCGGGATTCCGGCGCCCTCGTTCCGCTCCGCCACAGTTCATCCCGAATGCTGCCGCGGCAGAGTCCGCAGGAGGACAGGCAGACCCATCAGAAAAATGAGGGCACGGATGCCCTTATCTCGCTTCTACTCAACCGCCCGGATCACCGCCACTCTCCACTCTACCCCGTGGAGTCCGGCGGTCGTCCAGGTGATCTCCTTCTGCACCGCCTCACCGCCGTCAGTGAACCCATAGGTCGCGGTGCCGTAACGCTCACCGGCGACCCGGCGGGCCACGTCGAGCAGATCCGGGTAGTCGACATAGAGCGGGTCTTCAAACGTCATCTTCCCGATCTGGGCCGGGTCGGTGTCGTAGATCACCCGTCCGTCCGTCTGGACGACCATCACCTGGTACGGGGTGCCGTTCGCCGCCGGGCCGGCGATGCCTCCGATCAGAACCTCCGGCCGGAAGACGATGGAGGAGAACCCGACAAACAGCCCTTCGTTCGTGAAGACGGGTGCTACGATGACCGCCGCCGGGATCTCCTCCGCGACCGTGATCGTCTCGCTCATGATCGGCCGCTTCGTCGCGAGGATGTGCCGGACATGGGCCTGGCCACCGATCTCCATGCCCTCGACGTCGCGGTACGCCGCCGGTTCGACGGCGAGGATCGTGCCGTTCGCGTTGCTGACCGTGCAGTCGATGATCGACGGGTCGGTTGCGGAGAGGTTCGCGAGGGTTCCGCGAGCGGCGGCGCCGGAGAGATCGGTCTTCCCGAGTTCGAACGCGGCATGGCTCAAGTGGCCGTCCAGGGCCTCGAGCGCCGCTGTGATATCGGACTGCAGGTGGATGAGGAGCGTCGCAGCATCTCCATCGGTCACGGAGGCAGGCGGCGGTGCCTGCTGGTTCAATGCGGCAAAACCGGCGCCGACAGCGATCAGAACCGCCAGCATGGCAACGATCCACGGGTATAATTGAGAATTCATAGAAACCACTCAGTACAGGAGAAAGGGGGGCGCGGGAAATTTAAGGCCTGCGGAATTGCCCTTAGGTATGCCGTCACCGGGGAGTCCGTTCCCGGAGCCGCCCTTGGTGTATTCGCCATCCCACAAAGGCGGCCAGAACGGCGACGACGATCGCGACCAGGATGCCGATCCCGAGCGCGGGGTCATGCCGGTAGATATCCAGGAGCGCGTCGGACCCGAGGGCGATGACGAGGCTGGAGGCAAGCGACCCGGTGCAGACGCAGGCGAAGACCCTGGCCTTCTCCAGCCCCAGCAGCCGGCCGAGGATCGCCCCGTTCATCGCCCCTGTTCCCTGGAGCGGGAAGAAGACGAAGAGGGCAAGCCCTATCGTCGAGAACCGCCGGAGCCAGGGCCGGGCATCGGTGTAGTTCCGGCCCGCGGTCATCCCGCTCTCGAGCAGGCGGCCGACGAGCGGGATCTTCAGCGCCAGATCGAAGTTCCAGACGACGAAGAGGGAGACGGCCACGTCGAGGAGGAAGATTGCGAGGGTGATGAGCCACCAGGGGTAGCCCATCACGATCGCTATGGGAATGATCGACTCCTTTCCGGCCGGGGGGACAAAGTAGGCGGCGAGCAGCCCCGAGATGACGAGGAACTGCTGGTAGGGCTCGATCAGGTAAAGTCCCGCGAAAAGGGCCAGCGCGATGACGAACGGGAGAACGAATTTTATGGGGCCGGCAAGGCAGGGGCTTGCGAAGAGGTTCCAGTAGCCCTCGGGTCTGGGTATATTGTTCGTATCGTCTGTGCTCATGGGCCGATCTCCGGCGAGGAGATACTCAATTCAGATTGGGGTTTTTTAGTTAATACGTTATCTGCAGAGGTTCCAGCAGGTTCAAGTTCATGAAGCGCAAGGATAGGGTGCATGACCCCTGTTCCCGTTACCCGGCCACCCCGTTCTCTCCCCGTTGTCGATGCCGGCACCCGGGAGAGCGCTTTATGCACGATCGCGAACGTCGCGACCGCGCTCGAGACATTGCGCGAGGTGAGGAAGCACGTTCGCGGCGACCACAAGCGGCGCCTCGACGACGTCGCGGTGATCCTCCGTGTCGTTGCGCTCGATGCCCAGGCTACCTACGCGATCACCGACGAAGAGGCCCGGTCGTTCATTCGGGACTGTCGGCCGAGGTGAGGTCGCCGGGCAGCACCGGTTCGGTGAGGGTGTGAACGAAGCGTTCCCACCGGTCGTCGCCGTCCCCGACGTAGTCCCGGACGATCCGGTAACCCTGAGCGAGAGCCACCGGGTACGCCCGGAACTCCTCGATGAACCGGAGGCGTATCCGTGCCGCCTCCGCCTCGAGGAACAGGACGTCCTGGAGGAGCCGGCTCGCCTCCTCCCGCGACAGCGTGCCGCCGAGGTATCCGCGGGCCACCCGGGCGTTTCCCATGAGGTTCAGGGCCGCGGACGCGGTAACGACGGCATCGAAGCGATCGACATTCTCCGTCTCGAGCCCGGCCAGGGGAAAGAGAACCTCCTCGAAGAACCGCGCGCGCTCGTGACCGGAGAAGATCATCTCCTCTCCGAGCATGGCTGCTCCTTCGGCGACCGTCGCGAGTGGCGACGCGAGGGTGACGACCGAGTGCTCGATCCAGCCCCGGGCACGGACGAGCGCCGCCTCCCGGATCGCCCGCATCGTGTGGTGACCGGGGTAACCCTCGTGGCAGGCGTAGGTAAGTGCCCGATCGACGGTGATCGGCAGATCGGCGTTCACCCGGACGAGGCTCGTTCCGTCTCCCAGGTAGCGGATGAAAGCCTCCCACGGCTCCCCGGTGGCGTAGCCGATCTCAAGCCGCTCCCCTGCCGGGAGCGGCAGGTGTTCGGCAGTTCTGCGGCGGCTTTCGGCAAATGCCGCCGCAAAGACTGGTCCCAGCCGGTCGAACGGGATGACGAATGAGTCCATGAACGCCCGGTAACGGACGGAGAGGTCGCCGTCTCCAGGAAGATGGAGATCGAGCGCTGCATGGAGTTCGCCGTACCAGTCGGGATCATCCCTCATCACCGCGATCCCATAGAGCGCCTCGGCCTCGGCATCGAAGACGAGGCTCTCCCCCGTGAGGATTCCGGCACGTGCTTCAAGCGTCCGGATCATCTCCCGGAGGTGGGTGTGGCGGATGCGTCCGGCCTCCTCCAGGCGGTCGGGTTCGATCCTGTCCAGGGTGGCAAGGAGGTCGGCGGCGTATCCGGCGATGCGATCCGGCGGGACCGTAACCGTGAGCGCCTCCTCCTTCACCGCCGCCGGGCCGAAATAGGCGTCCACGAAGACCGGATCGTGCACCCCGAGCCAGAGTGCGCATTTGACATAAAATCGTGCGACGGCGTCCATATCTCGGGCTTCGGCAGCGTTATTTCCGGTATAGGCTGAAGGCTCCATCCATCACCTCC
This sequence comes from Methanoculleus horonobensis, assembly GCF_001602375.1. Classification (NCBI taxonomy): domain Archaea; kingdom Methanobacteriati; phylum Methanobacteriota; class Methanomicrobia; order Methanomicrobiales; family Methanomicrobiaceae; genus Methanoculleus; species Methanoculleus horonobensis. The sequence continues at coordinate 841,530 of NZ_BCNY01000015.1, forward strand.
TGCTGAAATATGCGCTCCCCGGCTACTTAACCGCCATGATCCGCATCCGCCGACAGAGGGTTTAACCGGTTTTGAGCCAACCTCTGGAGTGATGCACGAGTCGCTCCGGCAGATCGTCCACCTCACCTTCGGTCTCGGGATCGCAGGTTTCGTCCTCCTCTTCGACCGCGACCTCGTCCTCTCCGTCCTCGTGCTCGCTCTCTTCGCGGGGTTCATCCTCTCCGACGCCATCTCCCGGGGCTACACCATCCCGGTCGTCTCGCCGATCATCGCGGGACTCGAGCGGCGCGACGCCGCCCCCGGAAAAGGAGCGCTCTTCTTTGCGCTCGGGGCTCTCTTCTGCGTTGCTTTCTTTGCAAAAGAGATCGCATTCGTCGGGCTCGTCGCGCTCTCGTTCCTCGACAGCGTCACCACCCTTGTCGGTGTCCGGTTCGGCAGAACCCGGATCTATAACCACAAATCGCTCGAAGGCACACTCGCCGGGTTCGCGGCGACGGCGGTCGTGCTCTCCCTCCTCGTCCCGCCCGGGGTAGCCCTCGCGACAGCGGTTGTCGCGGCCGTCGCCGAACTGGCGAGCCCTGTGGATGATAACCTCGTCGTCCCGGTCGTGGCCTCCCTCGCCCTCACGATACTGCTCTGAGAGCGTTGAACCGCCAGGTTCAATCATTGTATATACGTCTGTTCCCGATCTCTCTTCCACCAGAGGTGAGGATCGATGAAACGCATCATTGCAGCAGTCATGATTGTCTTCCTCTTCCTCCCCGGGTTTGCAGCGGCCGCTTCCGGCGGCTATGGCGGTCCGGGGGGAGCACAGGCGGGGTATGGCGCGGTAAACGCGACGCCCGCCGGAGAAGAAGACGGTGCCGGGCTCATTCCGGCACCGGGAAGAGGGCAGCAGGTGGGGACGGAAGAAGGAGACGAGATCCCCGGGGAGCGAGTGCAACAGCGGACCGTAGAGCACACGCCCCTCCAGCCGGGAGATGGGGCTCCCGATCGGAACCGTGTCCGGCTCGCTGTCCATGCCCTGCTCGGCGCCGAGAACCGGACCGGCGGCATAGGAGAGAACGTCTCCGCCATCGCCCGGGAGTTTAATAACTCCGTCGAGAAGACTATCCGGGCCGAGGAGCAGATCCGGGCCCGGCACGCCTTCACGCGGTTCCTCTTCGGCGGCGATGCAGAAGCCGCCCGGTTGATCGAGGAGGAAGCGCAGCGGAACCGGGAGCGGGTCACAGAACTCCGGGGCCTGATTGGAAACTGCACCTGCGACGACGCAACCCGGACGATGCTCCGAGAGCAGGTCCGGACGATCGAGCAGGAACAGGACCGGCTCGAGACCCTTGCAAGCGAGGAGATGCAGGTTCGCGGCCTCTTCTCCTGGCGGTAAGTCCCCTTTTTACTCCCTTTCTTTATCTTTCCCGCAGAGCGCGGGCCGGTCGCACCCCGGGCAGGTGGTGAAGATCCCGCAGTCGGAGCAGTCCTCGCCGGTGCAGGGCTGAACCCGGATCGTGACGCTCGTCCGGGGGAACTCCCGCCGGACATCGTCTTCCACCTGTTTCACGATGCCGTACGCCGCTTCGAGGGTTGCGGTCCGCGGGACGACCAGGTGAAAGTCCACGAACCGGTTTGGTCCCGATCGGCGGGTCCGGAGCCGGTGGAAACCGATGGCGTCCGAGCAGTGCCCACTGACGATCTCCCGGATCCGGTTCTCCTCGTCGACGGGAAGGCTCCTGTCCACGAGATCCTCGAACGCGCGCCGGATGAGATCGTAGGCCGCCCGGAGGATGATGGCGGCGACTGCGAGCGCGATGAGCGAGTCGAGCACCACAAGACCGGTCAGCCGGATCAGGACGAGCCCTACGACGACCCCGACGGAGGTGTAGACGTCCGTCCGGAGGTGCCAGGCGTCGCTCTCGAGTGCGATCGACTCGGTCTTCTTCGCCACCGTCATCAACCGGGAGGAGACATACACGTTCACCCCGGCCGAGAGCAGCATGACGGCGATACCGAGCCCGAGCCCCTCGATGTTCAGCGTCTCCTCGCCGCCGAGGAGGTTTCTCGCCGCCTCGTTGATGATCAGGATAGCCGCCGCGAGGATCAGGACCGCTTCAAGAAGCCCCGATATGCTCTCGTACTTCCCGTGCCCGAAGGTGTGGCACTCGTCGGGCGGCCGGGCCGACTGGCGAACAGAAACGTAGGCGATTGCCGCGGCGATGAGGTCGATGGCGGAGTGGATCGCCTCGGATATGATCCCGACCGATCCGATGGATATGCCGACGGCAAGTTTCGTCGCGACAAGAAGCGTGTTCGACGCGACCGAGAGGCGTGCGGTCTTCTCTTTGAGCGCACTCTCCTGTTCTCCCGGAATGACCGTCTCCATACCTGATGAGTGGTTAACTCTCCTCCGGGATAGGGTTTGTGTGCCGGAGGCCGCTCTCCCGGAGGGAGGGGCTCGCAGGATCCCCGAAAGGTGCAGCCGGCTCGCCGTCTCAATCGACGGTGAGGATGATGAGCGAGTCGGTTCCTTCGCGTCCGGGAGATACCCCCTCGGTCAGCACCACACGCTCGCCGGGCGTGATCAGCCCCGAGTCCCGGATCGAGTCGAGGATCGCCCCGTGCCAGTACTCCTTCTCGCTCCGGATCAGGAACGGGCTGACCCCGTAGGAGAACGCCAGGAACTTGAAGGTGCTCGGGTTTCGGGTGAACGCGAGGATCCAGGCCCCGGGCTTGAACCGGGAGATGTTTCGCGCGGTGCTTCCGGAGCGGGTAGGGGTCAGCACGTACCGGATGCCGAGCGCGTCCAGCGCCTCGATGACGTTTAGGGAGACGACGTCGTTGACGGTGATCTCCTCGCGTCCTTTCCCACGCCGGAAATATTCGAGCGGGGTGCATCCGGCCCCGACGATCGAGCGCTTCTCCTCGGTCGAACGGGCGATCTTCGCCATCATCGCCACTGTCTCGGCCGGGTACTTCCCGATGGACGTCTCCTCGGAGAGCATGACGGCGTCGGTGCCGTCGAGGATGGCGTTCGCGACATCGGTCACCTCCGCACGGGTGGGCCGGATGTTGTCGGTCATCGACATCAGCATCTGGGTGGCGGTGATCGCCGGTCGGCCGAGGATGTTGGCCTTCTGGATGATCCGCTTCTGCACCGCGGGGACCTCCTCGATGGGTGTCTGGACACCGAGATCGCCCCTGGCGATCATCACCCCGTCGGCCTCCCGGAGGATCTCGTCGAGGTTTGCGAGCGCCTCCTGCCGCTCGATCTTTGCAATCACCCGGATGGTCTTCCCGGACCGGGCGGCGTATTCCCGGGCCCTCAGGATGTCCTCCGCCCGCTGGATGAAGGATATGCTGAAGGTGTCGAGCCCCTCGGCAAGCCCGAACTCGATGCACTCGAGGTCTCTCTCCGTCAGGGCGCTGACCGCGAGGATCCCCTCGCCACCCACGAGGCTCATCCCCTTGCGCGAGAGGAGGGGGCCGCCGATGATCACCGTCGCCCGGACGTCTCTTTCGCCGACATCGTCGACCCGTATCTGGAGGAATCCGTCGTTGAGAAAGATGGTGCTCCCCGGTGAGACCAGCTGCGGGAACTGCTTGAAGTCGACGGGGATCAGGGAGGGGTCGCTCGACGCCGGGGCGGGGATAAGGGTGATGGTTTCGCCTTTCTGGAGCATCATGGGCTCTTCTGCGAGGACGCCGACCCGGATCTTCGGTCCCGGCAGATCGAGCAGGATCGTGACCGGGAGGTCCGTATCCTCCGCGGCGGTCCGGATGTTTCGGATGTTCTCCCGGTGCTCGTCGAACGATCCGTGGGAGAGGTTGAGCCGGGCGACGTTCATGCCGGCGAGGAGCATCCGGCCGAGCACCTCCCGGGAGCGCGATGCGGGCCCGATGGTACAGACAATCTTTGTTTTATGGTCGGGCAGGCTCATCCGCTTCCGTTTCGCCTGCTCGGATATCCGGTGCAGCACCTCTTCGAGCATCATACGTACCCTTCGGGCACCGGCACCGGATTAACCTTCTCCCGGGGGGGCAGGGGGATGCCGGAAAAACAGACGTGGAGCGTCGGCACGCCCGTCAGGAGGGGATGCGCTCGTTGTTCGGAGGAGGGATCTCCTCCGTCTCCCAAACCGGGATCACCGCAAGCGCCCGTCCGCTCTCGGCGCTGTAATCCCCGATACGGCGATGGACGTGCTCGACCATGCCCCCGGTGGTGATGATGAGCGAGTTCTCCCCGATGAGCGCTTTTAGAATACATTTGTCGATGACGCCGTAGGTGTAGTCGAGGAGGATCCGTTCCCGGTTGGCGAACTCCTTCGCGCGGGTGCCCATCGCCCCGACGTGGTCGACCGTCCCGCGCTCCACGAGCGCCCGCACCTCGTCGCCCCCGGTTCTGTCGGCGTTGCAGAGGTAGATCCTCCCGCCCCCGTCCCCTGCCGGGGCGTGGCCGTGTATCGCCTGCTCGATCCGGTCGGTGAACTCGAGCACGCTCTTTGGAGGAACGTCCCGGTCGATGATGCCCCGGAGGCCGAGCTCGTTGTAGAGGTCGAGGAGAGCGGGAGGTTTCAGCCTGGCTGACGCGAGGAGGCCGTGGTCGGAGAAGACCTCCTCCGGCGGCCCCCGGGCGAGGACGCCCCCCCGCTCCATGAGGACGATCGAGTCGGCCCAGCGGTAGGCGAGTTCGACGTCGTGGGTGGAGACGAGCACCGTCCGGCCGCCCGAGGCGAGTTCGTCGAGGAGTTCCATCACCTCCTCCGAACTTGCAGGGTCGAGCGCGGAGGTCGGCTCGTCGAAGACAAGAACCGCAGGTTCCATTGCGAGGATGCCTGCGATGGCGACCCGTTTCTTCTCGCCGCCGGAGAGGTGGTGGGGCGGCCGCTTCTCGTAGCCCCGGAGCCCGACGTAGCCGAGCGCGTCTCGCACCGCTCGCCGGACGGCGTCGGGAGGGAGGCCGAGATTCACCGGCCCGAAGGCCACGTCCGCTTCAACGGTCGGGGCGATTATCTGGACATCGGGGTTCTGGAAGACGAACCCGACCCGCCGCCGGAGTTCGCGGAGGCTCCGGTTGTCGTAGGCGAGCGGCCTGCCGTCGAAGCGGATCACGCCTGAGGCCGGCCGGAGCATGCCGTTGAGCATCAGAAGAAGCGTCGACTTCCCGGCGCCGTTCGGCCCGACGAGAGCGGTCTTTGAGCCGGCCTCGATCCGGATGCTCACCCCGGCGAGGGCGGCGGGGCCGTTCGGATAGGTGTAGGCGATGTTCTCGGCTTCAAGCAGCGGTTCCGTCATACGAGCACCACCCCCCCGGTGAAGAGCGAGACACCGAGGACTGCCGAGAGGTAGAGGAGGCCGCCTGCGAGCGCGAGAACCGAGATCGGCCGGGTGTCGCCGGGAATCCCGAGCCTGCCGTCGTAGCAGCGTGCGTCCATCGCAAGAACCAGCGCTTCGCCGCTCTCCCAGGTTCTTATGAAGAGCGCCCCGGCGAGCATCCCGAAAGACCGCACCGACTCCCGGAACTTTCCGTAGCCGAGCCGCATCACCTGCGAGCGGTAGACCTGGCCCGCCTCCTCGATCAGGATGAAGATGAACCGGTAGGTGAGCATGGAAAGGTCGATGAGGACGGCGGGAACCCGGAGTCTCCGGAGGAGATCGAAGATCTCGGTCATGGGCGTCGTGAGCGCGATGAAGTAGAGCGAGCACATGCCCCCGAAGACCCGCGCGAGGAGGAGAAGGGCGAGGTTCGCACCGTCTGCCGTGATTGCGAGAGGGAGACCGGGAACCTGCAGGAGCACCGCCCCTCCGCCGGTGATGAAGAGGATCACGACGATGCTCATCGCTGCAAACGAGACCGGAACCAGGAGGAGTTTCGCGTAGAACCGTGCCGGTATCTTCGCGAGGGCGAGGACGGCGGCGCTCATCGAGGCCGCGACGAGCAGGGGGGCGACGGGGCCCGGCGACGAGACGCATAAAAGGATGCTTGCAAGCCCGATGAAGAGTTTGAGCTCCACACTCGTCTCCCGGAGGTTATTGGTCTGGGCATAGTCTTCAAGCACCTCGTACATTGCGTCTCCCCCTATCTCTTTGCGGGACTGCCGGAATAATCAGGCGGCCTTCCTGTTGCCCTGCCAGTAGCCGAAGACGTAACCGATGATCACGGCGCCGATGGCAGCCTGCAGGGCGAAGAGGAGCGACTCGATCTCGCCGCTCGGGGGCTCCCAGAACGGCTCGATCCACGGCTCGTAGCCGGAGGCTTCGATGAGCCCGGCGGCCTCGCCGTCGGCCCCGCCCCAGGCTTCCTCCCCGTCGCCGAGGGTTGCCTGTATCGCGGCGTCCTGAAAGAGAAAGACGGCGGCGAAGATGACGATGAGCGCGGCGACCGCAAGCTCCATGCCGTGCTTCATGCCGCGGCCTCCCGGAGTTTCTGGACGGTGCTCTCGGAGAGGAGGTTCAAGCGCGTGAGGATCTCGGGCTTGAGCTGGACGATGTACTTGAAGACGAGCATGATGACCGCGCCCTCGATGATGGCAAGCGGCACCTGGGTGACGGCGAAGACCGCGGCGAATGCCGAGAACGCCCCGAAGAACCCGGCGGTTCCCGGGAAGGCGAGCGCGAGCTGAACCGAGGTGACGACGTAGGTGACGAGATCCGCGAGGGCTGCGGCGATAAAGACCGTCGCGTAGGTGTTTGCGCCCGCCCGGGTACCGGCCTTATAGACGAGGTAGGCGACGGCCGGCCCCGCGATCCCCATCGAGAAGACGTTCGCGCCGAGGGTGGTGATCCCGCCGTGTGCGAGGAAGACCGCCTGGAAGACCAGGACGATCAGCCCGAGGACGGCGGCGATGCAGGGGCCGAAGAGGATACCCCCGAGCCCTGTCCCCGTGGGATGGGAGCAGCTCCCGTTGAACGAGGGGATCTTGAGCGAGGAGAGGACGAAGACGAAGGCGCCTGCGACCGCGAGGAGCGGCAGGGTTTCCCGCCTCTCCCGTACAAGTCTGTTCAGCTGGTACAGTCCGATGGCCACGAAGGGCAGGGAGATGAGAATCCAGATCTCCCACCAGGGGCTTGGTAAGAATCCTTCCATGATGTGCATGATATCACCGCTGCCGCCGTAGAGGCGAGCAGAACAAATACAGTTTATCTAAGGCAAACTAATTTGATGTAACCTGGTTATCTCCGGTCATATTTATCTTCTGCGGTATTCAACACTAGAGGAACGTTATGCGCCATATTCCAGTGATTGTCGTCGCGGGAACCCACAGCGGCTGCGGCAAGACCACGCTTGCAAGCGGCCTGATGGCGGCGCTCGCCGCCCGGGGACTTGCCGTCCAGCCCTTCAAGGTGGGCCCGGACTTCATCGATCCCACCCACCATTCGGCTATCTGCGGCCGGACGTCCCGCAACCTCGACCCGTTCATGATGGGGGAGGCAGGGGTGCGGGAGACGTTCGTCCGTGCCTCTGCCGGGGCCGAGATCGCCGTCGTCGAGGGTGCGATGGGGCTCTTCGACGGGCTCGAAGGAACCGATACCGCGAGCACGGCGCACGTCGCAAAGATCCTCGATGCTCCGGTTCTTCTCGTGGTTGACGCAGGGGGCGCGTCACGGAGCGTCCACGCCATGGTTCAGGGCTACGCAGGGTTCGATCCGGCCGTCCGGGTCGCCGGAACCATCTTCAACCGGATCGGGAGCCCCCGCCACCTTGCCATGATCCGGGAGACGAAGAGCCTCCCCATCTACGGGGGAATCCCGCGACGAAAGGATCTCGTGGTCGAAAGCCGGCATCTCGGGCTCGAGATGGCGGCCGAGACGGGGATGATGGCGCGGTTCGGCGCAGTTGTCGAGGAGACGTGCGATCTACCCGGGATCATCGACCTCGCCCGGTCGGCCCCGCCCCTCCCGGCGCCGGCGGGGACCCCCGCCCGGCCGGAGGGCGGGGTGCGGATCGGTGTCGCGAACGACGCGGCATTCTGTTTTTACTACGCGGACAACCTCGATACGCTCGTGCGGGCCGGGGCGGATCTGGTCTTCTTCTCGCCGATGACCGACCGGCTCCCGGACGTGGACGCCCTCTATCTCGGGGGCGGCTACCCGGAGCTCCACGCGGAAGCGCTCTCCTCATCCCGGTGCCGGGAAGACGTCCGCCGGGCGGCCGATGACGGGATGCCCATCTACGCCGAGTGCGGCGGGCTCGTCTATCTCACCGACCGGCTCACGACCGATGAGGTCGATTACCCGATGGCCGGCGTCCTCCCGGCGGCGGCGGAGATGACTGGCCGTATCCAGGCCCTCGGGTACGTCGAGGCCCGGGTTTCCGGGTCTGCACCGCTCCTTGCCCCGGGCTCGGCCTTCCGCGGCCACGAGTACCACTATTCCCGGCTCGACTGTTCCCGTGATGCCCGGTTCGCCCTGGAACTCCTCCGGGGGCGGGGTATCGACGGCGGCCGCGACGGGCTTACCGTGCAGAACACGATCGGGCAGTATACCCACGCTTATTTCCCGGACGGTTTCGCCGAGAGATTGGTCGAGGCGGCCGGAGCGTACCGGCGGACGTAAGGGGATGCTGCTCCCCTACGGCCGCCGGCGCAAAAAAAGTTTCAGGGGGTGACGATGATCGTCCCGGTGATCCCGGTCGTCTGCGACTGGTAGGTGTAGTTGTCTGCGGCGTTGAAGGTGTAACTATAGGAGTCGCCCGGCGCAAGCAATCCGGAGTCGAAGAACCCCGTTGCCCCGGTCGCCGATACGGTCTGGTTTGAGGACGCGTCGTTGGTCCATCCCACCGTGGTGCCGACAGGTACGGTGAGCATGTCGGGCACGTACCCGCTTTCGGTGATGGAGACGGTCTCGTCAGCGACGAGGGCCGCCGGCGTTCCCGGCGGGGTTTCGGTCACTCCCGCGGCAACGGTCGTTGTGGTTGCTGCCGGTGTCTCCGTCCCCATCGGGGTCTCCGTTGTCATCGTGGTTGTGGTTGCCGCCGGCGTTTCTGTCTCCATCGGTGTCTCGGTCTCCATCGGAGTCTCCGTCTCCATTGGGGTCTCTGTCATTGCCGGCGTCTCCTCTTCTGTCTCCATCGGGGTCTCGGTGAGTCCCGGTGTCGTACCGGGTGTCACCGTCTCGTTGCCCGCTGGCTGCACACATCCTGCAATCATGATGCTCGCAATGACCATGAGAGCAAGGATACCAAACATCCTCTTCATGTGGTGGACGATGCGTCTTGGCGTAGATAAACTTTACCCCTTGCCTGAAAACCGAAATGCAAGGCGTAAAACGGACGTAGCAGCGCCACGCCCGGTGATACCGGCATCGGAGTTTTCGGAAAAAGGCTCCGGTCAAAAGGGCCCCTGAAGGCTTCTATACAATCTAACAGGGGTTTTTCGGAACGTATTGGGAGCCGCAACGCATCATCCGGATCGTGCCGGGGCCGGCGGCCGTCCGGTCAACCCGCGGTGCTGTCGTCCTCCCATAGGCCGAGCTGGTTTTGCTCGGTATCCTCGAAGATGGTGAAGTACCCCCGGCCGGGTACCGGTCTCTTCGCAACAACGACCACTCCTCCGGCCCTTTCGATCCGGGCCGCATACTCCTCGATGGAAGGGACGCCGATGAAGACCGTCACCGCCTCGCCCGGCCGGGCCCGCGGGAAGATTTCGCCGTCTACTCCTCCGGTCGTCACCAGAAAGGCGCTTTCCATCCCCGGAAACGGTTCTACCGTCCAGGCAAAGACCGCCTCGTAGAAGGCCCGCGCCCGCTCGGTCTCGGCGGCCGGTATATTGAACCAGGTGATCGTCGGCATATGCCTACCTCGGGCCCCCGACGACGGCCGGCCGCATAACCCTTTCCCCGGTTCCGTGCTCAAAATTTTTATACGCGAGCCTGGATAGTGTGGCCCATGGCGGGGCTCACGAAGCAGAGGTTCGGAAAGACGGGACGCGAGGTCACCCGGGTGGGCCTCGGAGGAGAGGGCATTCTCAGGACATACGGGCAGCATGCCGGGGCAAACGCTGTCATCATGGAAGCGCTTGATCAGGGGATCACCTACTTCGACTCGGCAAAGGTCTACGCCGGGAGCGAGGAGTACTACGGCGAGGTCTGGCGGAACCGCCCCGACCTCCGGGAACCGGTCTTCCAGGCAAGCAAGTCGGCGTGTCGGGGACACGCGGACGCCGAGACGGACCTTCAAGAGACTCTCCAGAGGATGGGCATCGAGACCCTCGACCTCTGGCAGATCCACGATATCCGGTCTTTCCCCGATATACGGGAGGTTGAAGGGCCGTCCGGTGCGCTCGAGGCGTTTATCGAGGCGCGGGAGTCCGGCGTCGTCCGGCATATCGGGGTGACGGGGCATCACGACCCGGACGTCCTCGCACACGCGGTCGAGAACTGGCCGGTCGACGCCGTGATGATGCCCGTAAACCCCGTTGAGGGGGCGCTCGGGGGGTTTCTCGATGGGGTGCTCACGACCGCGAGGGCGCAGGGGGTCGCGGTCATCGGGATGAAGGTGCTCGGCGGGTCGAACTACCTCGTCCCCGATGCCGGGGTGACGCCTGAGGTTCTTGTCCGATACGCCCTCGCACAGGAGATCTCCGTCGCGATCGTCGGCTGCTCGACGCCCGCGGAGGTGCAGGCGCTTGCCGCTGCCGGCCGGAGCGGCCCTCTGCCCGACGACGAGGCGGCGGCGCTCGTCGAGGCGTTCCGGCCCCATGCCCGCGAGCTTGCCTACTATCGCGGAATCCGGTGAGGCGGCCCCGGCAAAATCTTCTTCTGCAACCGATATAACCCGGCGGCGCGAACCTACGAAGGAGAGCAGTTCTCTATAGGGAGATGAGTCAGCATGACGACCGAAAGACCGCATCGGCTCCGCACCTTCCGGAGCCGTATCGCCGCATCGCCGGACGCGATCCTCGTGCTGGTCGTGCTCGTCATCTTCATGGACATGCTGATCTACGGTCTCCTCATCCCGGTCTTCCCCCAGTATGCCCCCCGGCTCGGTGTGGGAGAATCGGTCATCGGGATCATCTTCGGGATCTACGCCGCCATGCTCCTCCTCTTCTCCATCCCGATGGGCCTCCTCTCCGACCGGGTGGGCCGCCGCCATCTCATCGTCGCCGGGATGCTTCTCCTTGCTCTCGCGACGGCTCTCTTCGGTTTCTCGACCACGATCACCCACCTGATCGCCGCCCGGATGGTTCAGGGGGTCTCGGCCGCGGCCACCTGGTCGGCGGGGCTTGCGCTCCTCGCCGACACCTGCGAACCCGCCCGGCTCGGGGAGAAGATGGGCGTCGCGCTCTCGGCGGTCGGGGTCGGGACGATCCTCGGGCCGGTCGCCGGCGGGCTGCTCTTTGAGTATGCGGGCTACACCACCACCTTCCTCGTCCCGGCAGTGCTGGCGGCCGCTGTCGGCCTCGCGGTCCTCGCAATACCGGTGCGCACCTGCAGGCGGGAGAGCGGCCCGCACCGCTCCTCGATGCTGCCCCGGGGCGCCCTCCTCCCGCTCGGAGCCTGTTCGGTCGTGATCGTCGCGGTCTCCGGGACGTACGGCGTCTTCGACCCCTATCTCCCGGTTTACCTGCATGCGGTCTTCGCCGCGTCCCCGGCGACGATCGGGGTCGTCTTTGCGGTTCTGGCGGTTGCGGCCATCCTCGCCCAGCCGGCTGCAGGAAGGATCTACGACCGGTACGGCGGCAGCCGCTACCTCATCGGCGGCGGCCTTCTCCTCGCGGGGGGTGCGACTGTCGCCGCCATGCAGGCGGGCTCTCTCCCGCTCACCGCCGCCGCCGTCTTCGTGCTGGGGGTCGCGCTGAGCTGCGCCCTGGTGCCGACGATGCCGCTCCTCGCCGATATCTACCGCGACCGCGGCTCGCAGGGCGCCGCATACGGCATGTACAACACTTTCTTCGCCGTAGGGCTCTCGGCAGGGCCGTTTGCAGGAGCCGTCCTCGCGGGCCGGTGGCCGCTGCCGGCGATCTTCCTCGGGCTGGCGGCGTTCCTCGGGGTTATGGGAATCCTGAGCGGGCTTGCCTTCGGGAGACTTACGCAACGGTGAGATACGTTCTTGATGCCACCGGTTGATGGTATTCCAATGTTACCGGAGTTCTTCCGTCGGTACGCACCCGAACTGCTGATCGCCTTCTTCGGCCTCATCTTTCTGGTTGGGGCCTTCTGCGGGATCGGCGGGGAAGCAGGAGCGTTCCTCACCTCGGCGCTCGATGTGGCGCTCTTCGTCATCCTTGCCATGCTTGTGTATCTCGCAACCCGGCACCCTGCGTTCCGGTGGATCGCCGTCTTCTGGCTCCTGATCATGGTGGCCGGGCTTGCGGCCCTCGCGGTGGGGTTCGGGGCGATAGCGATCCTGCCGGCCGAGATGCTCGAGACTGAGGAGATCGATCCGGAGACGGTCGACCTTGCTATGGCCGTGGAAATTGCGCTTCTCCTCCTCGGCGCCCTCGTCGCGGGATTTGCAAGCCTCGTCGGGCTTTCACGCCGGTTCAGGGTATGGCTCGCGGGGTATCTCCCGTTCGACCCTGACTCGCTCCTCCATACGGTCGCGCTCGTGGTCATCCTCGCCATGATCCTCATCCCTCCCATACCGCTCCTTGTCACGGGTGTTCCGCCCTTCCTCTCGGAGCAGTTCCTCGGCCTCCTGCTTGAGTCCGGGGATCTGCTCGCGAACACCGTCACGCTGGATGCCTATACCCTCTTCTGGACGCTCGTCGGCTCGTTCTTCATCGCCGGGGCGTTCGTCTGGCGGACGGGGCGCGAGACCCTGGAGCGGCTCGGCCTCGTCCGCCCGACGGGCCGGCAGGTTGTTCTCGCCGTCGTCGCGGCTCTCGCGCTCGTCGCCGCCTTCCACTTCATCGACCTGGCGCTCGCCATGCTTATGGGCTGGCTCGGCATCCCGGTCACCGACGAGGATGCCGTCAACCTGCTCTTTGCCGGCGCGCTCACGCTCCCCGGGGTCATCATGGCATCCGTCGCGGCGGGGTTCGGCGAGGAGGTGAGCATCCGCGGCCTGCTCCAGCCCCGGTTCGGCATCCTCCTCCCGGCACTCCTCTTCGCGTCGCTTCATGCGTTCCAGTACAGCTGGGACGGCCTCGTCTCGGTCTTCTTTGCGGGGATTATATTCGCCTATATCCGGCGGTATACGAACACAACGACGTCGGCGATCACGCACACCGTCTACGACCTGGTGCTCTTCTCGATGATGCTGGTCGGGATGTCGATCTGAGGAGCAGAACACCTATTTTTTCCAGCACGTCAGTGTTTGCTGTGCACACTTGATCGGTGGCCAGCTTCCACCGCGACGGTCAGAAGTTGGTCGCCGGACCAATTCAAAATAGCACGGCCTCTTCCAACTCGAAGCAAGGAGAGAGTTTTTTTTCTGTCGGAGGTATCCCGTATTTACGCTGCACGCCGAAAGACTCGGTATACTCTCTTGAATGCCGATCGAAGTTCATGAAAAACAAGAAGCGCTGAGGGGGAGATTTGAACTCCCGAGGGGCTCAACGCCCCACGGGCTTTCCAGGCCCGCGCCCTACCGGTCTAGACTACCTCAGCAATGTGCATCATTAGTTGGCGGTGTATTCTATTAATATTAGCTCTTGGCGTGCGCTTTCCAGCCGCGGGGATAGGTGCCGGGCTGCATCAGGATGGTGGTGGGCGCGACGACGAACCCCGGTTCCCCGGGCTTCAGCGCCGACGAATTGACGAGGCCCTTCCCGAGCCCGACGAGTTCGCCGCGCTCGGTCACGATCGCGACCGTCTCGCCCTTTGCAAACCCGCCTTCCTTCCCGACGACCCCGACCCCGGCGAGCACCGCACCGTGGCAGACGGCGTCGACGGCGGTGTCGCGGACGACGACCTTCGCGAGATCGGCGACGGCGGTCGCCGGGGGGAGGATCATCCCCTGCAGGGGTTCAGGGTTGCCCTCCCGGGCGGTTGCAGCGGCATCGGCGAGTTCGTGGAGCGTGACGACAGCGGTCTCGTCAAACGATCCCGAGCGTATCCTCCTGAGTTCCGCCATGTGGGCGCAGACCCCGAGCGCGTAGCCCAGGTGAACGCAGAGCGTCCGGATGTAAGTCCCGGCGTCGCACCTGACCCGGAAGAGGACGAGCCTGCCGTCCATATCCAGGATCTCGATCTCCTGGATCTTCCTGATCCGGAGGTTTCGTTTCACCGCGCTCTTTCTCGGCGGGCGCTGGTATATCCGGCCGGTGAACTCCTCTGCCACCCGCTCCACGGCCTCCCGGGAGGCGTCGCCGTGAAGACGCATCAGGCAGACGTACTCTTTGTTGTGCGAGAGGAGGACGGGGGCGAGCCGGACCGCGCCGCCGAACATGACGATGAGCACCCCGGAGACCTGCGGGTCGAGCGTTCCGGCGTGGCCCACCCGGCGCCCGAGGATATCCCCGACCCAGGCGGTCACCTGATGGCTGCTTGGTCCACGGGGCTTGTCGACGACGACGATCCCGGATTCCGGGATGAAATAATCCTGGTCGGTCATCTCCTCACCTGCCTTCCATGTAGTGGTTCAGCGCCTCAAGCGTTCCCGCAAGCGATCCGTCCCCGGTGACCGCCGGGGGATGCCCGCCGGCCCGCATGGCATCGGCGGTGATCTCGCCGATGGCGACGAGGAGCAGGTCGTCGCGGGGCTGCCAGCGGGCTTCCCGGTAGGACATGGCGCTCGTGAAGAGGACGGCGTCGGCGGCGTCAAGCGCGAGTTTCACACCCGTGGGGATGAGGGCGTAGACCCGCTCCTCCCGGACCGTTCCCCCGGCCGCGGCGATCGCCTCAAGAAGACCCGGGTTCGGGACGTCGGCCCGCGGGATGCCGACCGTCCGGCCGCGGAGCCAGTCCCCGAGGTAGGGGACGAAGTCCCGGGAGTAGAACGTGGGGAGAACCTCCGCCTCGATCCCGAACCCCCTGAGGACTTCGGCGGTCTTCGGCCCGATCGCGATCACCCGCGGCCACCGCTCGAGTTTCGGCCCGACGACCGCGGCGGGGAGGGCGCTTGAGAAGAAGAGGCAGTCGAACTCGCCGCGGTGGACGGCCTCGACGAACGTATCGACCCGGTCGGGCCGGAGCTCCGCCCGGAGCGGCGAGACCGTGTAGCAGTCGTGACCATACGTAGCGCAGAGGGCGTGGTCTCCCGCCGCCTTGTTCTCGAGCCGGGTGATGGCGATCTTCATCGCTACAACCTTCGTCCCGGAGGAATATGACTGTATCGGGGGACGCAATCCGGTTGGTTTATCCCCGACCGCCCCGACCGTTAATTATCGTGCTCTCCGGTATCGTGCTCGGGGCCGCCGTCGGCATCGGTTGCGGCGCCGTGAGCGGCCTCGTTCCCGGCATCCATGCAAACACCGTGGCGGGAGTCCTCCTCTCGCTCCAGGCGCTCCTGCTCGCCTGGTTCGACCCGGTCTTCGTCGCTGCCGCGATCTTTTCCACCCTTGTTACGCACACGTTCCTCGACAACGTCCCGAGCACCTTCCTCGGCATCCCCGACGCCGATACCTCGCTTGCGGTCCTTCCCGCGCACGCCCTCTGCCTCGAAGGGCGGGGAGAGGAGGCCGTCCGGATATCGGCTCTCGGGAGCGCCGCAGGTGTCGCCCTCTCCCTCCCGCTCGCGGTGGGTTTCATCCTCTTCCTCCCCACCCTCCAGCCGGCGATCGACTGGGGTATCGGTCTTGTCATCCTCGCTGTCGCCGGCTACCTCATCGTCGTCTCCGAATCCCCCGGGTGGGCGCTCGCGGTCTTCTCGGTGTCCGGGCTCCTCGGGCTCTTCTCGCTCGGCTACTCCTTCCTCGCCTGGCCGACGGGCGGCGAGTCCGGGGTGCTGATGCCCCTCCTCTCCGGGCTCTTCGGGATCGCGGTTCTCCTCAAGGCCTCGCACGGTGTGATGCCGGAGCAGCACTTCTCGGGGTTCGATCTTCCCGCAGGCGCTCTTTCCCGGGGATCCCTGCTCGGTTCGGCCGCCGGCGCTCTCGTCGGCTGGCTCCCGGGCCTCTCGAGCGCCACGGCGAACGCACTGCTCACCTCGGTCGTCGGCTACGACTCCAACCCCCGGGAGTATATCCTCGCGACCAGCGCTGCGAACACCGTCAACGCCTTCCTCGGGCTTGCGGCCTTCTACGCTATATCCCGGACGCGGAGCGGCGTGATGGCGGCGATCGGTGCGCTCGAGGAGATCCCGCCGGCAACCGCCATTCTTCTTGCGGGTGCGCTGGCCGCGCTCGGTGCCTACCTCCTGACCGTTCGCCTCTCGTCGACGGCTGCGTGGTTCTCCGGTGTGAACATCACGAGACTCAACCATGCCGTCATCGTCTTCGTCGCCATCCTCTCCCTCTTCCTCTGCGGCCCGTTCGGGGGACTCGTCCTGCTCCTCGCAACGGCGGTCGGCTACGTTCCGTCCCTCGTCAACGTCCGCCGGGTCTACTGCATGGGCGCGATCATGGTTCCCGTGATGGCCTACTCCTTCGGTCTTGCCTGACGTTCTTATATCGACTGCCTCCCAATACCGTACCATGCTACAGCGCTACTGGTTCGGGGACATCGACGAGGAGGGGTGCCGGCCGGCCGGCACCGATCCGGCCGCGCTCGCGGAGCGGGCGGCCGAGCTCCGCACCGGTATGGATTCCTTTGTTCCCATCGACTGGGAGATTGCCCGGGACTGCGGGGTCGTCCGGACACGGGAGGAGTACGTCGACCTGCTCCGTTCCGTCTGCACCGCCCTTGCCCGGCAAAAGATCGCCCGGGCTTACCAGGGCCGGGACGTCGAGCTCCTCCAGATGGTCAGGATGCTCGACGAACTCGACAACGTCATCAATCTTCTTCAGGAGCGTGCGGCGGAGTGGTACCAGGTCACGAATCCGTCCTTCTCCCGGAAGTATCGCTCTCTTCCGGCGAAGAAGATGCTCGGGATTGTCCGAAAAGGGGCGCGGGGCGGGCTCTCCGACGTCGCCGACGAGATTGAGCGGCTTACCGGGACGCGGAGCCGCCTGATGCGGGAGGTCTCGGCCCGTGCCGATGAGGTGATGCCGAATACGAGCGCGCTCATCGGCGGGCTGGTCGCGGCCCGGCTCCTCTCCCGAGCGGGGGGGCTTCCTGCACTCGCGAGGATGCCGGGGAGCACCATTCAGGTTCTCGGCTCGGAACGCGCCCTCTTCTCGCACCTCCGGGGCGGGACGCCGCCGCCGAAGCACGGGATCATCTTCCAGCACCGGCGGGTTCACAACGCCCCGAGACCCGTGCGGGGGCGGGTGGCCCGGGTGCTCGCGGCGAAACTCGCCATCGCCGCCCGGCTCGACTATTACCGGGGCGAGGCGGTGCCGGAGTTCCTCAAAGACGCCCAGGCGCGGATCGACGATGCGGGGGTCGAGGCATGATCCGGCTCGGGAACGTGCTGGTCTCGCCCGGAGAGGGCGGAGTCTACGGGGAGCGGACGCTCGACGGTTACCGGGTCTGGGACCCCTACCGGAGCAAGCTCGCGGCGCTCTACACCCTCGGCGGCGGGGTGGAACTCACTCCTGAGATGCGGGTGCTCTATCTCGGTGCGGCGAACGGGACCACGGTCTCGCACGTCGCCGACTACGTCGAGACCGTCTACGCGGTGGAGTTTGCGCCCCGGCCGATGCAGGATCTCCTCGAGGTAGCCCGCCGGAGGCGGAACATCGTCCCGATCATGGCCGACGCGAACCGCCCTGAGGAGTATGCGCCGTTCATGGAGGCGGTCGACCTCCTCTATCAGGACGTGGCGCAGCCGAACCAGGTCGAGATCGCCGAGAAGAACCTCGTCTTCCTCAAACCGGGAGGTCATCTCATTCTGATGCTCAAGACCCGGAGCGTGGATGTCCGGCAGGAGCCGGTAGAGGTGCTCGCCGGGGCGCGGGCCGGGCTCGAGCGGCGCCTCGATATCGCGGATGTCCGGTGGCTCGACCCCTACCACCACGATCACGCCGCGATCGTCTGCACCCTCCGGGAGTAGCATATTATATATTAGAGGGGAGGGCGACTCCTTGACATGGACCGGGTAGTCTTCAACCCCTTCTCCCCGCTGATGATTCTCTTCTTCTTCGGACTGCTCGTTCTCTTTCTCCTCGCCGTCATCGTCTTTCCGATCCTCTTCCTCTCGGCGATCGGAGCGACTTTCACGCGGCTCGGGTTCTCCTGGTGGCAGGCGCTCCTCATCCTCTTCCTGACGCTTATCGGGAGTTTCATCAATATCCCGGTGAGGACGCTTGAGGGTCGGCCGGGGGTGCCGGCCTACGACCGCTACGCCGTGATGTATGGACGGCTCTACCGCATCCCGCAGCAGGCGCCGCGAACCGTCCTCGCGGTCAACGCCGGCGGCGCCCTCATCCCGGTGGCGATATCGCTCTACCTGCTTTATGAGTCGGTCGTGATCAGCGAAGGTTACCTGCTCTTCGCCCTCGCGCTTGTCGGGGTCGCGGTCGTGACCGTCGTAACGAAACTCGTCGCCCGCCCGGTGCCGGGGCTCGGGATCGCGACGCCGTTCTTCATCCCGCCGCTCGCGGCGCTTTTTGCGGCGCTGATCCTCTCGCTCTTTGCGGGCGGCGTCCCGGGCTCGTCGGTGATCATCGCCTACGTGAGCGGGACACTCGGCACCCTGATCGGGGCGGACCTCTTGAACCTCCACCATATCGCGGAACTGGGAGCGCCGACGGCGAGCATCGGCGGGGCGGGGACGTTCGACGGGATCTTTTTAACCGGGATCATCGCGGCGCTTCTAGCGTGAACTCCATCACTATATGGGCGGGGTCTCCCGGTTAGAGTGAATCCCCAGGCTCGACGGCGCTCATCCGGGTTCTGCCGGTACGGATTGCCGTATCCCGGATCCCTCCCGTCACGTCATCGCCTCCTTGCCGATGTAGTCGTATAACCGGTGCTTAAAATCGTCGAATTCCCGGATCGTTCGGTACGCAACATCATAGAGGAAACGCTCGTCGAGACAGTAGATCACCGTTCCGCGGAGGACTTCCGTCCGGAGATAGAGCGGCAGGTGGGAGAAGATCTGGATGTCATAGCGGTCGTCGGCGAGTTCGGAGAGCGCCGCAAACCTGAACCGGGCTGCTTCCTCGCGGTCTCCGTCGTAGTAGACGCAGAGGTCGATGTCGGATCTCTCTCTCGCCCGCCCTTCGGCAACGGAGCCGTAAAGAATGATGAAGCGGACCTTCTCGAAGCCCTCGATGGTTCCCATCCGCTCCAGTGCGTGCCGGACAAAATGATTCACTCGCTCTCACCCCCCGGGGCGCGCCCGGAAGTTCTGTAGGTTCTAGATGGGGATCGCTCTCACATTAACGTTTCCTGCAGTGCGGGGCCGAATAGGGCTGGTCGTCGGTCCAATTCCCCCACAATGTCAATATCAATATTCGGGATCCCCGGAAAGTCGTTCAACCCCACAACCACAAAATAGGTGACATAGACCGCTACCCGGCGAGCCGGCTCCATTCTTCACGGGATACGCCCGCCTGCCGGAGAATGCGCACGAGCAGGTCGACGCTGATCTCTCTACCGTGCGGGTTTGGGATGGTCAGAACGAGATCTCCTTTCACCATGAACGGGTGTCTGCCTCCCTGGCACGGCCCCTCGAATCCCAGGGCCTGAAGATTCTTAACAAGTTGGTTCCATGAGACGGGTCTGATCCTATGCTCCGGCACCCGTATCAACCCTGACGACCTCTTCCACCGTGCGGCCGGCGATCGGAGGTATCGGGAGGCCGCGCCGGAGTCGTATAACCAACCATTCGTCGATGACGCCGGCAAGGTTCCTCCTGCACTCTTCGAGCGTCCTGCCGGTTGCAAAGACTCCGGGAAGTTCCGGGATCTCTCCGTAATACGGTTCATCGTCCTCGATGATCTCGTAGCGGGCGTGTTCGAGTGCCGCGTTGATATACTCAAGGATCATTATATACTTCAATGGGATTGCCCCCGCATATAGGATTTTGCTTTCCCTGACCCGGCGGGATTACGACTGCTGTTGTCGGGCCGATTCTTCGGGGCGGCTCCGATGTGCTACGGGTGCGATTCACTCCCCGGCACGGTCTTTCCAGAGCCCGGCAAAGACCTTCACCTGCCGGGCGTAGACATCCGCAGAGTCCTCCTTGTACTCGAGTGTCGTCGGGACGGCGGGGTGCCGCCGCAGCCGGGCAAAGACCGCTGTGAGGTCGAGGCCGCCGTCGGGACGGTCGAGTTCGAGGTGCTCGTCGGTGATCGAGGCAAGCCGGATGTTCGAGAGGTGGTGGAGAACCACGTCGAGGTCTTCGAACTTATTCAACTCATCCGCAAACGAGAGGCGGCGGTAGTTCGTGGTGCAGGCAAGATGGGGGAAGTCGAGACAGAACCGGGTGATCCTGATGCCTGCAAGCGCCGCGAGTTCTTCGGCGGTGTTCCCGAGGAGGGGGTAGCCGGCGTAGACCGCGGGAAGGTTCTCGAGGGCAAGGCGGGGATCGGCGTGGCGGTCGAGGAAGTGGGCGAATGCCTCCACGGCGGCGAGCCGCCCGCCCGGCTCGTACCGGCCGGCGTGGAGGACGATCGTCTCTGCCCCGAGGGTGTCGGCGGCTTCGAGCGTCCGGGTCATCATCTCCTCGATGTACTCCTCGATCTCCGTGAGCGGACGATCGTCATAGGCGGCGGGGGCGCAGGGGTTGACGCCGTGGTTGTGGTGGGGCGCGTGGATGACGGCCGGGATGCCGGACGCGGCGATCCGGTCGAGGCGTTCGAGGAAGAACTGCCGGGGCAGGGGGACGGCCTGCACCTGGATGTGGCGGATTGCGCCGTCGTCGTAGAGGCCCGCGAGCAGGGCAAGCGTCTCTTCGTCGTCGAGGCGCACGGTGCCGCCGAGATTGTGATCAATCATATACCACCCTCCGGTGTATGCCGTTTGTAGACGGAGAAAAAGATTGAGTAGCCCGGAGCAGATTCGAACTGCTGTCGCGAGATCCAGAGTCTCACATGATTGACCGCTACACTACCGGGCTATTGGGCTCTAAAATGTTGTTTGTGAATCTTAATTAAAGTGACGGCCGGGGTTTATGCCCCGGACGAGCGCGGGCACTTTCCGCAGGCCCTGCAGACTTCGGCAACAGGCCGGATCTCGGCGCCTGATCTACAAAACGGCTCGATATCGTTGATATCCCGGCGGTAGTAAACGTGGGGGACGAGCGCGATGTGGGTGTAGCGCCCGCAGGGCACGCCGAGCCTGTCCGCGATCATCTTCTGGAGGCGGACGAGCGCATACATATTGGAGCCGGCGGCGGAGAGGATGTCGTTGCTCCTGAAGACGACCTTCATCTGGAGTTTCCCGTCCCGCACCAGGCACTGGACGAGCTGGAGGCAGGGGCAGTCGTCCAGGTTCTCGTCGACGACGGGGTTCCAGGTGATCGCGACCGCCCGCCGGGAGTTCGGGGCTTGCCTGAGTTTCCGGGCGATGTAGTCGATCTGGTCGACGTGGACGTCCTCGCCGTTCACCGTGAGGGTCTCGCCCCAGTCGAAGAGCCGCCGGTGGTAGTCGTACTCGAACTTCGCGTCGGAACCCTTGAGGAGGTTCTCGGCGTAGACGTCCAGGAACCGTTGCTGGAACCTTGAGGCGGGGCTTGCCATCGGCTCGCTCTCCGGCGACTCCACCTCCAGCGCGAGTACCTCGCACTCGATCGTCGCCTCGTCGTTCTCGGTATCCAGCACCCATCCTTTCTCGAGGACGGTCCTGACCGCCAGTTCGTGTGCCCGTGCGAGCGTAGGCGCCCGAATGATCCGCATAGAGAGTTGTTTGCAGGCCGGGGTAGAAAAGGCTCCCCACTGGGAACGGTCATGTATATACGTGCTCCGGTGGTGCCACCCGCCCCGGCGGTTGCCCCCGGTGGGGGCGGGGCGACCACCCGGACGGCGCCGTCCGGGCAGTGCAGGGCGCGTGCGGCACCGCGGAGAGTAAGCGCGGCAGGGTCGCGCAGGGAGCGCTGCCGGGGTCGGGAGTTCCCGCTAATCCGCGGAGTAAGATTTTTATCCTCGCGTATCTATGGACTCCGGTGATCCGGGAATGAAGTGTGATCCTGACGTATTCGGGGCGTTTTCCAGTATTGTGGTGCCTTTCGGGGGCGTCGGACACCCGGTCGACCACAAAGGATATATTAAGTGTTCCACAAATATTGTGACATATTCCGTGAATCGGAGTATAGAGCGTGGTGAACCCGTATTCGACGTCTGTCGAGTACCTCGCGTTCACATTCCCTCATGTCATCACAAATGGAGGTATAGTATGAAGAGTATGACAAAATTGATGGTGGTCGCCATGATCCTCGCGGCTGCGCTGGTCGTTGCACCGGCTGCGGCACGGACGGTTGATTCGCTCAACACCACCATCTATGTAGGCGAAGAAGGCATAAACTTCGTAGGCAACTTCTCGGACATCCAGAGCCTTCGCCATTACAGTGGCGATACGGAAGACAATGTCATCACGGTCACCGATGCCAGCAGCTTCGATCTGACCGCATCTGACGTTGATGGGATATATGGCAGCTACAGGGTGTACAATGCCACTGCTGCTAACGGATCCGTCATCATCAGGGCGCCCTCAGTGACGGTTGACGTCATGCTGAACCAGTCCGGCAAGAACCCTTCCCAACTGAAGGACTCGGTGGGCGGCAAATCCATCACGCGCCAGAATGAGGTTATCTTCAAGCTGACCAACAACCTGGGCGGTTTCGCTGGATACGTCGGCCCCAAGAACAACATCAGCATTGATGTTACCCTGCCCGGCGGCGGTGTGGTCCGTCAGCTTAAGACCGTGAGCCTGGAGAACATCCCTGCAAACGGTACGAACTGGTATTCCGCTAATGTATCCATGGCCGGTCTCGAAGCAGGCACCTACACTGTCCAGGCGAACTGGCCTAGCGCGTCTGACTTCTACGGCAAGGGCTTTAACTCCAACACCGTGACCTTTGAGCTCCTCACCAAGTCACTTGCCGTCACGTCCAGCAAGGACAGCCTTGTTCGTGGCAACAGTTTCTCTGTGACGGTCACCGGTGAGTCGAAGGAGACATACCGGTTGTTCATCAAGCCCGACACAGCTCTTGGTCCCGATGAATACCCGTTTATCGTAGCCGGCCAGGCTGGCGTTGATTACACCAGTGCTAACCCAACCCGGAACGTAACTGTTGAGACCACCGCCGGCGGCGTGAGGTCTGTCCAGTTCAACACCAACACGACCACCGACGACCGGACGTACACTATCCGTGTCGAGAGTCTCACCGACCCGACCGGCACTTACGACGAGGTCAAGGTAAAGGTCGAGAAGGGAAGCGTTACCATCACGGCGTCCGGCACCGGTACCTACTACATCGGTGAGGAAGTCACTCTCTCCGGCACCTGCACCGACAACGCCACGACGGTTCACCTCTTCATGACCGGTCCGAACCTTGCATCCGCAAACGGCGTCAACATCTTGACCCTACAGCCTGTGACGAACAACGCTACCGGTACGTTCAAGACCGCGGATGTTGAGAGCGACGACACCTGGTCGCTCAAGTGGAACACCGGCGACATTGCGACACAGGGAGGCGCTCTTGATTCCGGCGGCTACACGATCTACGCTGTCTCGAAGCCCCTGGACAAGAGCAAACTCTCCGACGCCCAGTACGCCACGGCTTCTATCCAGCTCCGGTCCGGGTTCATCACCGCGACCTCGAGCGGTGCAGTCGTTGCGAGGGGTGACGACCTGACGCTCACCGGAACCGCACAGGGCGACCCAGATTTCGTCAAGGTCTGGATCTTCGGCAAGAACAAGCAGATACTCGGGGATTCCGCAACCGTTGAGGATGACGGCAGCTTCGAGTATGAACTCAAGGGTGGCGATACCAGCAATCTCGCTGCAGGCCAGTACTTCGTGGTCATCCAGCACCCGATGATGAACAAGGAGTTCGACATAAACACTAATGCTACTGCTGGCTGGATCGTCGGCCGGGGTGTCTCCGGCTTTGCTCCTGTATATATCAGAGGGCTCCAGGCCTCCGATGCGGCGACCGCGCTGATCAACGCCCTTGACTCCCCGAACATCGACGACACCTACGTGAAGCTCACGTTCCTCGTCGAAGAGCCGAACATCTGGATCGACGCGATCGGCGACAAGGCTGCAGGCAGCACGTTCACGATCACCGGCACGACCAACCTCGCCGTCGGCGACACGCTGAACGTTGAGGTCACCTCCGCTGCGTTCCAGCCGACCTCCAAGAGCGAGGCCTCCGGCTTCGGCTCGGTTGCCGGCACAACGGAAGTCAAGCAGGGCGACGGTGCGAACACCTGGTCGTTCGAGGTTGACGGTGCGAGCTTCAAGCCCGACCAGTACATCGTCAAGATCGAGTCCATCGAGACCAGCACGACTTCGACCGCGACCTTCAACGTAGTCGAGGCAGTCCCGACAACTCAGGCTACCCCGACCGCGACCGCGACCGGTGAGGTCACCCCGACCGCTACCACGACCACTGAAGCTACCCCCACCCAGTCCCCCGGATTCGGAGCACTCCTTGCTCTGGCCGGCCTTGGTGCGGTTGCCTTCCTGGTCCTGCGTCGGGATTAAACCCTAACCAACCCTAATTTTTTGTTTTGAGTCTATTTTTCCGAAAGTTTTTCCGGGGACGGGACGGGATCGCGAGTCCGGGGATTGACGGCAGCGGACCGTTGTAACTGTAGTTCACGTCTCCTTCGCGCCAACGCGAGAGACTCTCTCATTTCCCTTCACTGCCGACTCACGCGAAGAGGCGTGGGTATTACGGCATGAAACGGTCTGCCCGATACTCCAGAGTTCTGGCCCCGTCGCGGCCGCCCTGGAGAGCCCTGTCCTGTCCTGGGGTAGTGCCCATGCCGTGGACTGTGGCAGGTATTCGCCCCGGGGAGGGATCTTCCCCTCCCCTGTCTCGCGCAAACGTCTCCCACCTTTTATCAACCCCACCCCACCCGCGCTTTCAGCGCTCCTCCCCCGCCCCTTGAGGGGCGGGGGCAGTCATGGCGATACCCTATGGAAAGCCGTATCTTGGACTGGCATGCAAACGGGAGCGCCCGGGTCTCAAAGCCGTTGTTTCGCAGGGCACTACCCTATCCTGGGCCGGACGGAGGAGAAAATCAATGTGATAGAGCCCGGCGTTTTCCCGACATCGCCCCCCAAACCTGCCGTTGCCGAAAGAAGCACCTATTGTCTATTGGTGGGCTGCTAGCCTTCATGCTCAGATGTCGAGGGCGATTGTGGAGGCGCAGAGAGAGTTTGCCCCGGGATCAAGAGAAACCTATTTGAGGTATCCACGGTCATATTTCATATCTAGAGGTGCGTGACGATGGCAAAACCAATCGAACTTGGGCTTACCCTTGAGGGCGAAGATGCCCGGCGCTTTCACGAATATATGGAGAGGCCCACCTATACTGACGACGCACGGAAACTGATCCGGCTTGCAGCACAGGACGCGCAAAACCGGCGCCTGTGAACACAACATGCCTCTATGACGCTCCTTTTTTACCTCTTTCCAGGGACTCTGATTATCAACTTGCAGCTGCGGTCATGCTGTTCTGGACGAATTCCTGATCGAGGATTCGATGGAGTGATGGGAGACGAGGGTATCCTTACAGGAAGTATCCTGC
Organism: Methanoculleus horonobensis; assembly: GCF_001602375.1. NCBI lineage: Archaea > Methanobacteriati > Methanobacteriota > Methanomicrobia > Methanomicrobiales > Methanomicrobiaceae > Methanoculleus > Methanoculleus horonobensis. The sequence goes on from NZ_BCNY01000015.1 coordinate 867,152, forward strand.
AATCAAAATCGCCCGACTGGCAACATCAAAAACGCATCAGAGAAAAGGCATTGGTTCTCTGATGCTCCGCGAGGTCCTGGCGCTCACAATAATGATATCCGGGTATGTCGGATGTAGGATCATCACGGTGGATGCAAAACCCGGCTCCGTGGGCTTTTACGAGAAATTTGGGTTCAAACGGGCAATGAGCAAACGTTCCGATCCTGTCCCTACTGTCCCTATGTACATGGACTATCATCGACTGCTGGAGGAGGAGCCCCGAATTGGGTGACCACACGCCCCGGGACTTCTGCCCAGAACCCGCCCTCTTCGGCCTTCTGGATCACAACCGTAAACTCCATTTTTAGCACCTCCATTTTAAAGCAATGCAAGCAACTCTTCCTCTGTTTATCCGGCTTTCTTTATTGCCGCCGTAAGAAGTCCGATCTTTAGCTCCTTTGACCAGGGCAGAGTTATAATCGCTCCGGACGGCATTTTGATGTCGCCGTGATCGCCTTTTACCTGCCGCATCACGCCGCTGCCCGTATGATGGCCCGCACCGCCTCGTGGTCTTTGGTTCCCGAAGCATCCCCGAACCAGCCCCTCATCCTATAATAGCCCCACCAAAGGATATGCGTTCTGCAGGGGTTCAGCGCATCCTCGCCTCTCGGGCGAACCCTTATATCCCCTGCTCCATAAGATCGATGCAGGAGAGGGTTTGAATGAGTCTGCATGCGGAACTGCTCAAAAGAAGGGATGAGATCCTCGAGATCGCAGCCAGACATGGTGCCCGCACCCTCAGAGTCTTTGGATCGGTGGCCCGGGGTGAGGAGACCCCGGCAAGCGACCTCGACCTCCTCGTCGAGTTCGAGCCCGGAAGGAGCCTCCTTGACCACATTGCCCTCGCCCAGGATCTGCAAGACCTGCTTGGCCGTGATGTCGACGTGGTGACCGAGAAAGGACTGCACTGGTATATCAGGGATCGCGTCTGCCGGGAGGCCGTGCCGCTGTGAGTGACGACTGCCTCTATCTCATCCATATCCTCGAGTCGATAGAGCGGATTGAGGATTATACGCGAGAAGGGCGAGACGTGTTCATGAACTCCCCGATGGCACAGGACGCGGTGATACGGAACTTTGAGATTATCGGCGAGGCGGTGAAACAGATTCCGGTATTTCTGAAGGAGGAACATCCAGATATCCCGTGGCGCCGGATTGCGGGTCTTCGTGACGTCCTGATCCACCAGTACATGAGTGTGGACCTGGAGGCCGTTTGGGCTATCACCGGAGAAGATCTCCCTGAGTTCAAGCGGGCAGTTGCGGAGATCCTTGCTGGACTGCAGGGCCGCTGAGCAGCCCGCCCGACCCCTCTCACTATAACCTCACCCAAGCGCCGTCTCGCCTGGATGAGGCGTAGCTCCCGGTCCGGTGCTTCGCCGGGATCTGTATCCACACCAAACGCCGCGAGAGAAGTCCGGGGAATGTTGGGCTCCGGGTAGATGCCGTCTGCCCGCTCCCCCGATCAGCCGTCCTTAAGTAGTACAAAACCTCAATTTCAGGTAGGATGGGGTTACACGTATGAAACTGACCGTGAAACTACTCGACATCGCAAACCGTGGGGTTCTCCTCCACAGCACCGACGCCAGGAACATGCGGGTCCGCGACGGCGACCGCGTTCTGGTCGCCGACGAGGCGACCGGAAAGACCGCCCAGGCCCACGTCGACACCACCGGCTCGCTCATCGAGCCGGGTGTCATCGGGGTCTACCGCCCGCTGAACGCGACGCTTGCCGTCGACGAAGGGGCCGTTGTCGTGGTCCGGAGTGCCGAGCGGCCCGCATCCCTCCGGCACATCAAGAAGAAGATGGACGGCGGCCGGTTCACCAAGGACGAGACCGTGGATATCGTCAGGGATATCGTCGACGACATCCTCTCGCCCGGCGAGATCACCGCCTACGTCACCGCGTCGTACATCAACGGCCTCGACATGGACGAGGTGGAGTACCTGACGAGGGCCACGGTCGAGACCGGGGAGCGCCTCCACTTCACCCGGCACCCCATCGTCGACAAGCACTCCATCGGGGGCGTGCCCGGGAACAAGATCACCCTCCTGATCGCGCCGATCATCGCCGCGAGCGGCCTTTTGATCCCGAAGACCAGTTCCCGCGCCATCACCGGCGCCGGCGGGACCGCCGACCTCATGGAAGTTCTCGCGCCGGTCTCATTCACGGCGACCGAGGTGCAGCAGATGACCGAGAAGGTCGGAGGTGTCATCGTCTGGGGCGGCGCCACGAACATCGCCCCCGCTGACGACAAGATCATCACCTACGAGTACCCGCTCCGGATCGACGCCCGGGGCCAGATGATCGCGAGCGTCATGGCGAAGAAGTTTGCCGTCGGCGCCGACCTCGTGGTCATCGACATCCCGGTCGGTCGCAACACCAAGATCCCGGACCCCCAGGAGGGCCGGAAACTCGCCCGGGAGTTCATCGAGATCGGGGAACGGCTCGGCATGCGGGTCGAGTGCGCGCTCAGTTATGGGGAGTCGCTCGTCGGCCACACCATCGGCCCGAACCTCGAGGTGCGTGAAGCCCTCGCCGTCCTCGAAGGCGCGACCGAACCGAGTTCCCTGGTCCAGAAGAGCCTCTCGCTCTCCGGGATTGCGCTCGAGATGGCCGGGAAGGCCGCACAGGGGCAGGGGTACCAGGCGGCCGCAGAGCTACTCCGGAGCGGGAAGGCGCTCGAGAAGATGCGGCAGATCATCGAGATCCAGGGCGGTGATCCGACCGTGAAGGCCGAGGATATCGTTCCGGGCGAGTACCGGTTCGATGTCCGGGCGCCGCAGGACGGCTACGTCATCGAACTGAACAACAGCGCGCTCGTCACGCTCGCCCGGCTCGCGGGGTCGCCCTACGATCACGGCGCGGGGCTCGAGATCCACGCAAAGAAGGGGACCCGGGTCAAGAAGGGCGACCCCATCTTCACCATCTACGCCGAGCGGGAATGGCGGCTCGAACGTGCGATCGAGGTCGGCCGGACGCTGATGCCGGTGGTTGTGGAAGGTATGGTACTTGAACGTATCCCATCCGAGCGCTGGGTGTAAACCGATGCACTCAAATTTTTTGCCGCAATAATACTCCTTCATGAAGAAAAGTCGTCTCGTCATAGTTCTTCTGATCTCCTGCGCCCTCCTCTGCTGCACGGCGCAGGCGGTCACCCTGCGCATCAGCGTGGTCGACGATAGGACCGATGACGCGCTTGCCGATGCCTCGATATACATCGATGGGGACTACGTGGGGAGCACCAACTCCGCTGGAACCTACTCCTACGCCCATTCCGGGAAGAAGGACCTGTACCTGAAAGTCGTCCGGAAAGGCTACCGGAACTGGGTGGAGTACGTCGATTATGACGCGACCCGCGTCGAGATCGATATGATCCGGGAGGACGCGACCCTCATGTTCGAGCTCTACGATGCGGGTACCCTGAATCCGATCGTAGGCGGCGTGGTGCGCGTTACGGGTAACGATTACTCAGATTCCGAAGTCAGCGGGAGCAGCGGGAGCGTGAACTTCCCGGTGAAGGCGAATGAGTTGTACAACGCCGAGATCCGCGCTTCGGGATACCATGACCTCTCAAAGAGCGTGCAGATGGAGAGCAGCAGTAGAACCGTCCAGTGCCTGCTCTTCTCCAATGATATCCTGGGCATCCAGGTGCTGGACGTCGAGACCTCCACCCCGCTCAAGGGTGCGGAGGTGTATATCGACAACGCGCGCGCAGGGGAGACCGATGCCGACGGCAGACTGCAGTTCCACCTGGAGCGTGCGAAGAGGTACTCCTTCAGGATAACGGCGCCCGACTACCAGCCCTACCAGGAGAGCCGCTACCTGGAGGTGGACGACGTCTTCCTCCCGGTACGTCTCTCGAAGTCGGAATACCCCGTCTCGATAACGGTCTTCAACGAGGCGACGAAGCCGGTCGAAGCGGCTGAGATCTATCTCAACGGGACGCTGCAGGGCAAGACCAGCCAGTACGGCAGGTTCATGCTCTCCAATATCCATGCAGGCACCTACGAACTCGTGGTGCGGGCGCCCGGTTACGCGGACTGGAGCGAAACCCGCCAGATCACCGGACAGGGCGAGGATATCGTCGCCGAGCTTGGTTACGACCGGGCGAGCGTGACCATCCGCGCGTCAGACCCTGAGAACAACCCGGTTGCCGGAGCGGTCGTCGTCATCGACGGACAGGTCATCGGAGTGACCGACGGCCTGGGTTCCCTCAAGACACCGCTCGTCACGAACAAGGTGCATGCCGTCACCGCTGCCTGTGAGGGTTACCGGAACATATCGATCGATGCCGATATCCCGCTCGGCATAGCCGAAACCACCATTCCGCTGGTCCTGGAGAAAGATTTCAACGTCTGGGTGCTCGTGGCCGGTGTCGGGGTTGTTGCCGTGCTTCTCCTTGCAGCGGTCATGGTCGTGCGATACAGGCGGGCCGGGCGGAACCGGGGCAAGCCGCGCCGTCCGGACAGCCTGTAACCCCATCTTATTTTTTTACGGGGCCGGGTTTCCGGCGATATCTTTTTCCCGGGCCTGGCGGCCTGTTCTGTTTCTGGAGGAGGGAGCGTTGTACCTGCCGGAGAGCCAACGCCTCTTCTTCGTATCAGAGGTGTTATGCGGCGAATATGCTCGTTTAACGCGAGAATATTCGTCTGATTCGACAAAGGGTCTTTCTGAGAAGCCTGTTTTGTCAATAACATTTATATGGTATGCCGTGTCAGGGTGACATACGGTGACGTATGAACGGATGGACGTATGCGTGCCTGGTGGTAGGGCTGCTCTTTCTTGCGGCCCCGGCCGGGGCGCTGATACCTGATAATGTCGAGATCATTACAAGCGGTGAATGGCTGACGGCGGGGAGCGGGGAGACCGCGACCGTCATGGTGCGGGTCACAAACGGCACCCCTGCCACTGCGGTTGCCGGTGCTGTTGTCTATCTCGCGGTGGATGATGATGAGTATGGGAGTATCTCGCCCGCGTACGTGGTCACAGGGTATGACGGAAAGGCCACGGCGATTTTCCGGCACGGGACCGTTGCCGGGACGGCAATTATCACAGGGGAGGTGTCGCACGAGGAACTGCACGCGCCTCTGACCGACAGCGGCGAGCAGGAGATCGACCACGCGACACCGCATAAGATTGCCAATCTCTGGTACGATCCGGAAGTGACTGCCGGGGAGACGACGGATATCGTCGTCCGGATGGTGGACCGGTATGGAAATGTGGTGGACGGGCGGAACGTGGCCGAGGAGGTGACGTTTATGGTGGGTTCGCCGACGGGCAATGCGACGTTCGCCAACGGCATGGATGAGGTCAAAGTGCCAGTGGATTCTGTCGGGAACGCCACCACAACGCTTCGGGTCGACACGATGGCCGGGCAAAATATTGTTTATGTAACTTTTCCCGGAAATATCGGGCCACGCTCTCTGACTATCACCGGGCTTGCGAATGGAGAGCCGTCGGAGATCTACCAGTCCGTTTCCCCGATGGTGGCGGATCCGAACCCCGATTACTACCCCGAACTGCCGCTGGGCGAACAGTTCACCATCACCTACACACTCTATGACGAGTATGACAACCCCGCAGGTGATCGGGAGATACGAGTAAACGTCCAGCCGATATCCGGTTTCCTGAACCCGGAGGAGTTGTTCACCAGAACAAACAGTATGGGTAAGGCACAGATCACGTACAGGTCGCTTGACCGGGTCGGCGTCGCAGAGATAACCGCGACCGCCGTCAATAACAGCAGTGTTTCATGTACACAGAAGGTGGGCTTCTACAGCGCTGACCCGACCGGTGTGGTTCTTACCGCCGTCCCCCAGACCATCGCGAGCGGGGATGTGAAAGGCGATATCGTCTCTTCGATCAAAGCGAAGGTAATGGACTCAAAGGGCAACCCTGTTCGAAACGAGAGTGTTTCGTTCGGGATCACCAGGGTCGACGGCGAGGGAAATTTGATGACTGACGAGCCCTGGATATCGAACGGCATCTCCATTTCCAAGAAAGATGGTGCGCCTCTTGTTGCCATGACCGATGAGGATGGGTTTGCCACGATCGAATTCCACCCCGGAGCCTTCACCCGGGATATGTCAGATCCCCTATACAATGATATGGCCTCGGGGAGTGCAACGATCCAGGCCGAATGGGAAGGTATGCAGGAAGACACTACAGTGTCGTTCAGGAACTACCCCTACCTCAGCGTCAATGTCATGGTCGAGCCCCAGGTGGTTGCTGTGAACAGCAGTGTGAACGTCACGATCCAGTTGATCGGCGACGGCTGGGCCCTCCAGAAGAAGCCGATCGACGTGATGCTTTGCACCGACCGTTCGGGGAGTATGCTGAAAGACAATCCCGATCGTATGGTCAAGGCGATGGATGCCTCCAAGATCTTCAATGTCCAGATTGATCATGGATATGACCGACTTGGACTTGTGTCCTTTGGCGGCCAGGGGCAGACAGATCTCCTTTACTATAATTGGCTCGTTGGGGGATGGCTGGGTTGGGATGACAAAACCTCGGATGACTCGGTTTATCGCAATACGCACTATGGCAGCGATAGATACTACGCAGAGTACGCGACCCTCGATCTTGAACTGAGCAGCAACCCGTCAACAATTAATACCACTATCGAAGGGATGATCCCCGATTCGGGGACACCGATGCGTTATGGCATCTACAAATCTATCACCGAGTTAAAGGATAACGGTCGTTCCAATGCCGTGAAAGCGGTTGTTGTTCTCGGCGACGGCGAGTATAACTACTATGGCGACCCGCTTGCACGGGGTGCAGGGAGAACTAAATTTGATTGGTCGAATACCCAGAACGATTATACTTACTTCTCGAATCTTGGAGGCGCTGAACAGAGAATGTCTACCTATGCTAGCAACAACAATATCCAGCTGTACATGATATCGTTCTCCGACGACATCATAAATGGTAGCCACACATGGAATACAATGGAAATCCTTGCAAGCGAGACTGGTGGAGAACACCATCATGCGCCTTCTGGCGGTGACCTTGCCGAGATCTACACCAAGATTGCGCGGAACCTCCAGGAGGCGGCCAGCGTCAACACCACGATGGACCTGGCGTTCGATAAGGTCATGATCAATACCTCCACGCCCACAGAGGACGTCTTTGACTATGAGCCGCCGACCAAGATGGTCAAGTATTGGACAGACAACAAAACGACCATCTGGGGACCGGAGTGGGAAGACCTGAGCGGAGATTGGGAAGGCGACCAGACCCTCAGCTTTGAAGTTGGAGACATCTTCCTCGACCAGACCTGGGAAACCACCTTCCGCCTGAAGGTCTTGAAAGAGGGGAACATCGACATCTTCGGCAACGATTCCGTCATCAAGTTCAACGGCAGCGTGGGCCCGACGGAACTGCATCTCCCCCACACCTTCATCACCGCCAGCCATAACCTCAGTGAGTCCGGCGCTGCCGCGGCGCAGATCTGGTTGACCCAGGAATCTCTCGACACGGATGACTCCGGCATTCTTGTCCCCACCTGGGGCCTTAACTACACAGGAAACCGATCCGTGACACAGAAGATCATGTACCAGTTCAGCCAGGACGATATCTGGTGGGACGGCAACTGGCACGAGGCCGATACGCTGCACCACCCCGCAGACACCAATGTTAACGGCACGTATTCGACCACTCTTAACCTCGGGGAAAAGGAAGGGTGGTACAAGATACGGGTTTTTGCCCAGGAGATCACACCTGACGATGACGGTGCGAGTGATGAGGTTACATGGGCGGACTCCGTTCAGGTTGGGGCAAGCGGCAGGTCATATATCAAAATTAGTTAATGCATATCCTCATCTCCTCTTTTTTTGATCTGAATAAGCAACAAGGCAACCTGTTGCCTCTTCTTTGAGACGAGCGGATTATGATCTCCCGCATGCTTATTGAACACCGAGATCTAGTCATCTACATACCTGTGTAACCCGGGCAACGTTGTGGCCTGCCGGCGAACCCCGCCAGCTCCCCTCCCCGCCTCCCCCTCTTCGGCACCCGGCCCCGTGTGGGCCCGTGAACGGTTTTTTTCCTGGAAGGAAACAAATTCTGCAGTATTCCAAACCCTGCCGCATGGTTGTTCGAGGCGAACGCCCCAAATCTAAATAATTTCTACATCTAGCTAATATTTAGCTTTAAAATCGTACTATTCGGATCTAGCTTGATTTTTATCAATGGGATATTATTATATACTAGTTAGGTTAAATGACCCTCCTTGAGACATTATGAGAGCGTGGATATGCACCTACATAATCATCGCCGGGCTGCTCCTTCTTGTGGTTCCGGCCGCTGCCCTGATGCCCGATGCGGCCGAGGTCGCTACGAGCAGCGACTGGCTGACGGCGGGGAGCGGGGAGAGCGCGGCCGTCACGGTGCTGGTCACAAACGGCACCCCTGCCGCTCCGGTTCCCGGCGTTGCCGTGGATCTTACAGTGGACAGCGTCTACGGGAGCATCTCGCCTGCGCGCGTGGTCACGGATAGTGACGGAACGGCGACGGCGACCTTCAGGCACGGGACGGTCGCCGGGACGGCAACGATCGCGGCGACGGTCTCGGAAGGGGTTGGTGTGCCCCTGACGGGGAGCGTCGAGCAGCAGATTGACCATGCAAGAGCGAATAAGATAGCCGGTATCCGGTACGATCGTGAGGTGACCGTCGGAGGGACGACGGAGATCGCCGTCAGGATGGAAGACCTGTATGGAAATACGGTTGACAACCGGCGTGAGGCCGAGACCGTGCTCTTCATGGTAAGCCCCCCGGCAGGGTTTGTGGCCGGTGCCTCCCTTATAGACGCGCACACGGTGCCGGTGGACGCGGCCGGGAACGCCACCGCGACGCTCCGGGTCGATACGATGGCCGGGGAGAACCTCGTCTGGATCCAGCCCCCGGCACCGATCGGGAGCGATATGATCTCCATCACCGGGATAGGGGGGCTGCCGGTCGATATCGCGCAGGTTGTCGCTCCGGAGAGCGGTTCGATTCCGGCCGACGGGAAGACGAAAGCTTCGCTCACCTACACACTGCTCGACGAGTACGGAAACCCTGTTCCCGGGCATGGCCTCTGGGTGAACGCCACCCTGCTCCGGTTGAACCAGCCGGATGAGCAGGAGAGCCGCCTCCTCAACACCAACTCACTGGGGCAGGTGATGATCACCTACGGGCCCGAGGACTCCGTCGGCCGGGCCATCGTCACCGCGGCGGCAGCAGCGAACCCGGGCGTGAGCGTATCAAAGGAGATCGAGTTCACCAGCACTGATCCGACGAACATGCTCCTCTCCGCAAGCCCGCAGTCGATGCCGAGCCGGGACGTCAAAGCCGAGTCCGTCTCGCGACTCCGGGCCAAGGTGATGGATGTCAGGGGGAACCCGGTCGAGGGCGAGACGGTGACGTTCGCAATCGTGTCGACGAACTGTACGCCCTACGTGCAGACCCGAGAACCTGAACTGGCGACGGCATCGGGCGAGACCGATACCGACGGGTATGCGACGGTGGAGTTCCGGCCGGGCGCGTTCACGATCGACCGGAGCGATCCGCGCTGGAGCGACACCGCGACCGGGACGGCGACCGTCCGGGCGACGTGGGGCAACGTCAGCCGGGACATCGAGCTCACCTGGAAGAACTACCCCTACCTCTCGGTGGAGACGGAGGTCTCTCCCGAGACGGTGGCGGTGAACGATACGGTCGACGTCACGATCCGGCTGAAAGGCGACGGGTGGGCGCTCCAGCCCGACCCGATCGACGTGGTGCTGGTGATCGACCGGTCGGGGAGTATGTCGGGCACGGACGTGACACCGACGCGGATGGCGGCGGCAAAGACTGCGGCATCCACGTTCATCGAACAGATGAACCCCGGGCGGGATCGGATCGGCCTTGTCTCGTTCTCCTCCTCTACAACGGTGGATAACGAACTGGGCGATTCTTTCGAAGAGGTGACCACGAAACTGAATGCTCTTAACGCGAACGGCGCAACCCAGCTGCGTCGGGGAATCTATGAGGCGATCCTCATGCAGAAAGAGAAGGAGGATCGACCCAACGCCGTCAGAGCCGTGGTCGTCATGACCGACGGCGACTGGAACTACGACGGAAGCCCGATTGGCCACGGGACGGGGTATCCAGCTGATTCGGCATGGGCCTACACCTTCAGCGGCAGCAACCTGGAGCCGGATAACTACCGGTACTACGACGGCCTCGGCGGAACGCTCCGGAGCGGGACGAAGTGGTACAACTGGTGGAACCCCGACCGTGAATATACGTACTGCATCGACGGCGAGACCACCAACCAGAACATGTCCCGGTTTGCCGTCGACAACAACGTGAAACTCTACATGATCACGTTCGCCTACAGTCCCAGCACAACGGTCCGCGACACGATGCGCACACTCTCGACATCGACCGGCGGGTTCTATGAGCATGCCAGGAACGGTGATGATCTCACCGACATATACGAGCGTATTGCCGGTGAACTCAAGACCGAGGCGGGCGTCGATACGGAGTTGAATGTCGCCTTTGAAAATGTCGAGGTGAACGGGAACCTCACCTCCGGATCCGGTGTATTCGAGTATGTCTACGAAGACGGGGCATCGACCACCATCGAGAGCTGGGTCGTCAACGAGACCGGAAACTATACGGTCATCCCCTTCAATACCATCGACCAGACCCTCGACTGGAACGATGACCAGAACCTCCCCTTCAACATCGGCACCGTGCGCCTCGGCCAGACCTGGGAGACGACCTTCAGGCTTGCGGTGAAGACGGAAGGCAACATCAACGTCTTCGGCCCGGGGTCGACGATCTCGTTCAACAACGGCACCGATTCCCTGACGCTTCCCGACACCTTCATCACGGCCGTACCCCTGAACAACACCGGGATGAACTTTGCGGCGCTCAATATCAGCAACTTCCGGTTCACCGGCACCGAGCCGGTCAAGGAGCTCCTCCCGGTCGCCTGGGATCTCAACTACACCGGCCTGTACAGCGTGACGGAGGATCTCTTCTACTCCAACGACAACGAGTACACCTGGGTGAAGTTCGACACCCTCAGCGCCACGAATACGACGACGGCCGGCACATCAACACTCGACGTGCGGGGTCTCCCTCCCGGTGACTACGCCATCCGGATCCGCGGTTCTGCACCGGATACCGAGGATGCCTCGGCAGAGATTACCCTGGGTGTGGCCGCCGGGACGACCGGAATCGCGTATATCCGTATCCGGTGAGTGGCTCCGGCACCCTTTTTTTCCTGTGCCGGTGCGCCTCCGGGGGTTCAGCGGCCCGCACTCCCCCACGGCCGACCGTCTGTGCCTGACGGTCGCGGCACCCTTCTCCCGTGACCCGTATCCGGAGACACTGGGTGCCTGCAGATTTCGCCTCCGGGCGCTCCCGGTTACCTGCACGAACCTGTATTTATTCATCGCGGAACGTTCGCCGCTCTCCCGAAAGCATTGCACATTTTGATCCGTTTGTTCACGTTTTAACCGGGTGATGGGGCCAGTATTGACTGATTTACTGGTCTTTCATGTGTTAAAATTATTTGAAGTAATTACTATATTATTGTTCTGTGGCGCGGGTGATCGCCCTGCCCCGATTCAGATTGAAAAATACTCCATAAGATCTAAAATTGGGGTTATTCAATCCGTTTTAAGCGCCATTTCTGATCTCCTCTGACCAAGATCAAATAAAAACTCTTATATATATTGCATGGGATCACGGCTTCCTGATCTCAGTATGAATTTCAAAAAATTATTCCTCCTCACGATCCTGCTCGGCCTGATCGTTCCTGCGGCGAGTGCGACAGATCCCGATAGGATCCTCATATCGAGCGATGCCGGCTGGCTGGCGGCAGGCGGAACCGAGCCCGCTGAAATAACCGTGCAGGTCTTCGACGGGAGCGGGATGCCGCTCGACAACTGCACCGTGGCGTTCGGGGTCGACCCGGTCTTCGGCCGCATCTCGCCTGCAACCGTCACCACCGATGCATCCGGAACCGCGGTTGTAACGTTCATCCCCGGCAGGACGAGCGGCGTCGCCGTGATAACCGCACGGGCCGGGACTGTAGAAGAGACGTTTCACCTCCCGATCGACCACGGCACGGCCAGCCGCATCACGTACCTTGACTATGAGTTCGAGGTTGCCGCGGGCGACGTCACCGTCATCACCGTGGGGCTGGCCGACCGGTACGGCAACCCCGTGGACGATAGCCGGGTCACCGAGGCCGTCCACTTCAGCGTCGGTTCGATCGACGACGATGCCGTCTTCATCGACGACGGGGGCGCTCCGGTGCCCGAGATCGAACGGACGGTCAACGCCACCGGATACGTCCGGGTGCCCTTCAGAACCGCCCGCACCGTCGGCGAGAACATCGTCCGGATAACTGTTCCTTCGGGCGAAATCGACCGCTACATCTCCATCCGCGGGCTCCCCGCCGGGCTTCCGGCCGCAGTTGCCGTCTCGGTCAATCCCGATGCCGATCCGGAACCCTACCAGCCCGCCGATGGCGAGAGTACGTTTACCCTGACCTACCGGCTCTTCGACTCCTGGGGCAACCCCGCAGCCGGCCGGGATATCCGGGTCGCCACCACGCTCGCAGGGGAAGGCACCGTCCTGACGACGAACGGATCGGGCGTCGCCCGCCTCACCTACGGCCCGAAGGATACCACCGGCAGGATCACCGTCACCGCAACGGCCGCGGACAACGCAAGCGTGACGGTATCGCAGGTTGTTGAGTTCGTGCACACCGTCCCTGTAGATATGCTCCTCTCGGCAAACCCCCAGTCCATGCCGAGCCTCGACGTGCCGGGTTCAAGACCGGCAACCCTCCGTGCGAAGGTCGTCGACGTGAGAGGAAACCCGGTCGGTGGAGAAGACGTAACCTTCGCTATCCGAGACGTCGATACCGGCGAATTCCTGCAGGTCGCCGCCCCGTACCTCTCTGCGTCCTCTGCCGAGACCGATGACGATGGTTACGCTGTCGTCCGGTTCTACCCGGGCACGTTCACGACCGACCGGACTGATCCGCGCTGGAGCGCCGCGGCGAGGGGCGGGTGCGACATCGCCGCTACCTGGAACGGCACCACCCGGACGATCCCCCTGGCCTGGGAGAACTACCCCTACCTCTCGGTGGAAGCAGTGGTCTCTCCCGAGACGGTGGCGGTGAACGATACGGTCGACGTCACGATCCGGCTCATAGGCGACGGGTGGGCGTTCCAGCCGGACCCGATCGATGTGGTGCTCTGCACCGACCGGTCGGGGAGCATGCTCTATGACGACCCCGATCGGATGCACTCGGTACGCGAGGCGGCAAAAGTCTTCGTGGATCAGTTCTCGGAGAACCACGATCGCGCGGCCGCCGTCTCGTTTGGCGGTAAAGGCCGTATCTCGCGCCCCGGTGTCAGTTCCGGCATCAGCACGCACGAGATCGATAACGACTATGCCTGCCCGAAGACCTACGATGACTACGCTACGCTCGATCTCGGGCTCACCCGTAATCTCCGGGCGGTGAAGGATGCGCTCGACGGGGTCGTCCCCGACCACGGCACCCCGCTCCGGCACGGGCTGAAGGTCTCGATCGACCACCTGGTCGCCGGAGCAGACGACGGTTCGGTAAAGGCCGTGGTGCTCCTCTCCGACGGGGATTACAACTGGTACGGCGACCCGCTTGCCCGGGGTTCGGGTTCGACCCATTACTCGCCGGATCAGTACGGGACGCTGACCCGGAGTTACTACCGGTATGGGGATCTCCCCTCGAAATGGCAGAATCTGGCGGCTTACGCCGCGGACAATGACATCCGCATCTTCACGATCTCGTACTCGGAGAGCCTCTCCGGTGACGCGAGGTCGACGCTGCAGAGCATTGCCGCATCGACCGGTGGAAGGTACTACCACGCACCGGCCCCGGATGCCCTGGGCCCGATCTACACCGATATCGCCGGGGCCCTCAAGACGGAAGCCGGCGTCAACACCACGATGGGACTTGACTTCGGCACGATTCGGGTCAACGGTGAAGAACGGGACGGGGAGAGGGTGCTCTCCTACGTCTACGAAGACGGGATATCGACCGTCATCGAGAGCGTGGTCGAGAACGAGACGGGCGAGTATGTGATCGTGCCGGGAAGAACCGTCAACCAGACCGACGACTGGAGCGACGACCGGAACCTGGAGTTCGAGATCGGGACGGTTCACCTCGGCCAGACCTGGGAGGCGACGTTTCGCCTGAGGGTGCTTGCCGACGGCAACATCAACGTCTTCGGGCCCGGGTCCAGGATACGGTTCAACGACGCGGCGGAGCTCGCCCTCCCCGACACCTTCGTCACGGCCGTTCCGGATCTCAGCAACACGGGTTTCGGCTCCGCGACGCTGACGCTCTCAAACCCGCGCTACACCTGTACAGAACCGGTCGAGGAGATCCTCACCGCTGCCTGGGACCTCACCTACACCGGGGCGGGAACCGTGACCGAGTCCGTGGAATACTCGAACGACGGCGGCCTCTCCTGGGTGCGGTTCGAGACCGTGACCGGTGAAACCTCCTCGCTCCATGTCCGGGCACTTCCGCCGGGTGAATACCGGGTTCGGGTGCGCGCATCTGCAGACGACGTACCCGATGCCGGTTTGGTCTTCCCTCCCATCCAGGTCGGGGAGCGGCATCAGGCGTATATCCGGATCATGTAGCGGTTATTTGGGTGCGTGGTTCACGCACCCCAAAAAATTAACGGACCCAGCGGGAATTGAACCCGCGTCCTTGGGTTCGAAGCCCAAAAGGATGTCCACTACCCCATGGGTCCCCTCTTCGGTTTCTATCATAAGTTATTAAGCGTTTTTGTGCCAGTACTCTATACAATGATCCTCTCGTCCAGCGAAATCGCTTGCCGGCGCGAAAACGGCGATCTCGTCATCGAGCCGTACCACGATGCGTCCCAGCAGCCCGCGTCCTATGATCTCCGTGCGGCCGAGGAGACGGTGCTCCCGCGCGGCGTATGCACTCTCGTTCCCTCGATCGAGCGGGTGGAACTCCCCGCCGACCTCGCCGCAACCCTCCGGTGCCGCTCCTCGCTCGCCCGCCGCGGCGTCCTCCTCGGCGGCGGGTTCGTCGATCCCGGGTTCCGCGGCCAGCTGACGCTCTGCCTGACGAACACCGGCGCCGAGGAGATCCGCCTTGCAGCGGGCGACCGGATCGTGCAGATGATCCTGCAGGAAGTGTTGAGCGGCGACCGGCTCTATCAGGGCCGGTACCAGGACAGTGTTGGCACGGTGCATACCCGATGACCCCTTCGATACGTTCGGAACGGAAGTACCTTGAGATCCTCCGGATTCTTGCGGAATCGCACGAACCCCTGGGTGCAAAACGGTTGAGCGAGAAGATGGCCGAACGGGGATTCATCCTGAGCGACCGCGCCGTCCAGTACTACCTCCAGTACCTCGACGAGATGGGATTTACGGAGAAGGCCGGGAACCGGGGGCGCCTCCTGACCGAGGCCGGGATCGCCGAGAGTGAGAGCGCGCTCGTCGATCAGAGGCTCGGCTTCATCATATCGAGGCTCGAACAGCTTGCCTTCCGGAGCACCTTCGACCCGGCGACCGGCACGGGCAGCGTCACCTACAACCTCTCCTTCGTGCGGGAAGAAGACCTCCAGGCCGTCACGGCAGCCTTCGACGAGGTGGCGGCGGCGGGTTACGGGTTTCTCTCCGCCTACCGGATCGTCGATTCCGACCCCCGCATACCTGAGGGCCATGTCGGGATCATGACGGCCTGCAGCGTCACCCTGGACGGCGTCCTCCAGAAGATGGGTATCCCGACGAGGCTCGAGTATGCCGGCAGAATTGCCGTCGATGAAGGCGGATCCGCCGGATTCCTCGATCTCATCGGCTACCGCGGAACGTCGGTCGACCCGCTTCATCTCTTCATATCCGCCGGACTCACCTCGATCAACCGGCTGGTGACGACCCGGGCCGGCGTCGCGCTTGCGAACGTCCGTGCGGTGCCTGCGGCCGCACGCTATCGGGTGGAGGTGACTGTCGGCCTGATGGAGGAGTGCGGCTTCACCTTCCCTGCCGGAGGGGGCATCGGTGAGTTCAACCTCCCGAAGCACCCCTACCGCCTCTCCGTTGTTGCGCTGAGCGGCATGAACATGGTGGCGAATGCCATTGAGAAAGGCTACGCCATAAAAACCGAGATTGGTGCAGGAACGATCCCGTTCGAAAAAATAGCGGACGCTACTGGATCCAGGTGATCCCGCCGTCCTCGTCGTCCGATCTCTTCTCTTCGTTCCGGCTCTTCTGCCGGGCGGCCGTGTCGATCACCTCGAGCCTTCCGCGCGAAGGCTCGACCTCTTTCGGGGTGGGGCCTGATCTGGCAAATCCCTTCCGGCCCAGCGAACCATCCTTCGGTAAGGGCGCTCCTTCGCGCATGCACAGGCCGGCTTCCTCGAAGAGGCCGTCCTTCGGCCGCTGCATTCCGTGGCCGAGCGTGACGCGGTCACCGGTGAACACCCCGTCTTTCGGGCGCTGGGTCGCGCGATCCAGGGTGCCCGCGTCTGCGGAGAGCGCCCCTTCTTTCGGCCGCTGCACGGGTTTTAAGGATGTGGAGTACGATACCGCATCGTCTTTCGGCCCCGTCTTCTCGATGCTGATCCCTTTCAGGCCGAAGGTGGAGTTCTTCGGGGCGGGCACCGACGAGGTGATCGAGGCCGACCCGGTGAGATCGATCTCCCTCCCGCCCTGCTTCGGGGGAAGGATGAAGGCCCCGTCGTCCTGCTTCTTCTCGGCTTTCGGGAGCATATCGATGGTATCGTCCCTGCGCTTCCGGTCGCTCCCGCCGCTGCCCGGGAGCCGGATCATCTCATCCTTCTCCGGTGTGATTGGTTCTGTCATGTATCCGATCTCCTCGAGATATGCCGACTCAAGAGGCGAGGCAAAGCCGGAGACATCATCGTCACCCGGCATCTCGGAGGCGGCGCCGGCTGCCAGGGCTTCCTCCTCTTTACGCAGCCGCTCCTCCTCTTCCGCCCTCAGCCGTTCTTCCTCGCACTCGAGGTGGTATTCCGTCCGGATATCCCGGAGTTCCTCGACCCGGGGGACGTTGGTGAGCCCCGAGAGCACGATGATGATCCCCACATAGGATGTGTTCTTCACCGGGTAATCGCCCGATCGCATCTCGAGCCCGGCGATGCTCCGGTCGATCCACTTTCGGACGGTCTGGAACCCCTTCATCGAGAGCTCGGCCGAGGGGCCGGCGATCAGCACCAGCGCTTTGTCGGCGCTCGTGAGGTCGCAGGGAACCGATACGTCTTCGTAGACCGCTTTTTTGGCGAGGGAGATGATCCGGGCGGCTTTCTCCTGCGAACCCTGGATGAAGTCCTTCAGCGACTGCCGCCGGTGGAGGACGTTCAGCCATCCCGTCGGCAGTCGCTCCGTGGCGTAGCCGACCGCGACGAACCCGTTCCCTTTCAGGGTGTTCAGGACCTCGCCGGCATCCAGAACGATCTCGGCGACATCCAGCCCGGATTCGTTGAACTCCCCGGCACGAAGGAGAAGGCCGATCTGGCGCGCAACCCTCTCGTTGAGCATGTTGTAGTGCGTTCTCGGATCCGACCCAATGGGAAGCTGGCGCAGCTGGCCCATGACGCCGGTGTTCTCGGCCTCGGCTGCAGCGGCGGCCACCTTGATCTTCTTCGACCAGGTCTCGTTGTCGAAGAGGACGACGGCATCGACGAGTTCCTGGAGCACGTCGAGATCGTCGGCGGCCTTGGCAGAGATCCGCTTCCCCTCCTCCAGGCACGGCAGTACGGCAAGAGCGAAGATCGGCTCGATGTAGGACTTCCGGATCTCGGCGATGATGAGCGGCGCGATGTCGATGACGCTGCCACCGAGCCCGCAGCAGAAGAGGATGGCGTCGATCTCCATCGTATCCAGACTCTGGAGGCGGGTCATCACCTCCTCGATATCGATCACGTCCGTGATATGGGCACGATCCGAGATATCGACCCGCGGGAAGAAGATCCTCGCGGGGTCCGGGAGGTAGCGGAGTTGCAGCAGGGAGTTCGGGTCGATGTCGATCGCTACCGCACTCATGCAGTAGACTTTGCTGCGCCGGTCATGGTTGTAGAGTTGATCCACAACCCTTGAGCCGGCGCCGCCCAGCCCAATCGTCAGCACTCGCATGAGATTATACTCCCTGCCTGATACCTTCGCATGCCCGGAGTGACCTTTGCCGCGAAAGATGCATAAATTTCATCCAAAACTATTGATGAATATGTGGGCGGACGGACATATACATTTCTGTACGTTCCGGGATGGGCGAAACCCGCCCAATCAGAAAATATTCATACTTAAATGTTCCGGTTTGGCATCCTCCGGCTGAAGCCCCCTCAAGGGTAAGGAAGAAGAATCACCAGATGCCCAGGAGAACCCGTTACACCTCTCCGTTTTGCACTACCTGTGCGGTACGTGTCGTTTGGAGAGCACAAAATGATAATATATATAACTCCCGGCACGTAACTACTCAATGAGGTGCATAGCCTTGACTACATATGGAATTGAATTTGTGCCCGGAGCAATCAACGTCAAGCAGGTGGTGAACTACACCAAGCTTGCAGAGTCGAAGGATATCGACTACGCTTGGATCACCAACCACTACAACAACCGTCATGCATACCCGACCCTTGCCATGATCGCGGCAAACACCGACTCGATCAAGATGGGACCGGGCATCATGAACACGTTCACCGACACCCCGGCAGCCATTGCTTCTTTCATGGCTACCCTGAACGAGATCTCCGATGGACGTGCCGTCCTCGGTATCGGGCCCGGCGACCTCTCGACCCTTCCCAAGCTCGCGATCGACCCCGTCAAGCCCGTCGGTCACCTGAAGGAAGGTGTCGAGCAGATCCGGAAACTCCTCGCCGGTGAGGAAGTCAAGAAGTCCGGCAACCTGGAGTTCTTCGACTACGACGGTGCCAAGCTGACCGGCGTCAACCTGCCCGGCAAGAAGGGCATCCCGGTCTACATCGGTGCCCAGGGTCCCAAGGTGCTCGAGCTCGCCGGCACGATCGGTGACGGCGCCCTGATCAACGCCTCGAACCCCAAGGACTTCGACGTCGCCATCCCGATCATCAAGAAGGCGATGGAAGCAGTCGACAAGAAGAAGTTCGACGTCGGTGCCTACACCGCCATGTCCATCGACAGGGACGAGAAGAAGGCCCGGAACGCCGCAAAGATTGTTGCCGCATTCATCGCCGCCGGTTCCCCGCCCGCGCTTCTCCAGCGCCACGGACTCAACCTCGACAACGTCGCGAAGATCAAGGAAGCGCTCGGACGCTTCGACTTCAAGACCGTCGGCGGACTCGTCGGCGACGCGGAGATCGACGCCTTCACCATCGCCGGTACCCCCGACATGGTCAAGCAGAAGTGCGAAGACCTCACAAAGGCTGGAGTTACCCAGATCATCTTCGGCTCGCCGCTCGGCCCCGACATGACCAACTCCATCCGCCTCCTCGGCAAGTACATTGTCTGAGACGGAAGAACACGATCTCTTTTTTTACGGCGTTGCCGGATAGTTCGAACCGACCGGGGTACTCCCGGGTTTCGCCGTGGTCTCCGGCGCCACCGTCCGCAGTCCGGACAGGGTTTTATACGCTCGGCGCGCCAACCGGAGTATGAAGGGCCATGTTCACCATCCGCGAGATCCTGACGGAACGGGGGATTCTCCAGTACCGCCGGGAGTCTCTCACCGGCATCCGGTGCCGGATCAGTCCCGTCCGGGTCGAGAGGCAGATCGACGCCGCTCCTGCCATGCCTTCATCCCGCGACGGCTGCCCCTTCTGTCCTGGTGCTATCGATACTTCCACGCCGACGTTCGAGGACGGAAGCCGGCTCCGGTGTGGGGAGAGCGTGACGTTCCCGAACCTCTATCCGTTCGCCGGGCGCCACGTGGTCACGGTGATCACCTCCGATCACGGGCCCGGCCGGTTCGATGCGAGGTGCCTTGCTGATGCCATATCCGGAACGGCTGAGGCTCTCGCTCGGTCCCCGGGGTATGCGAGCATCAACTGGAATAACCTCCCGTCGGCGGGTGCGAGCATCGTCCACCCGCACCTGCAGGGCATCGCCGATGCGGAGCCCACTCGGCTTGCGGAACTCTACATCTCCGGCGGCCGCCGTTATCTCGCCGATCACGGCCGCCTCTACTGGGATGACCTCGTGGAGCGCGAACGCTGCTCGGAGCGGCTTCTCTTCGAAGACGAGATCTTCTGGTCGGCGAACCCCGTCCCCCTCGGCGAGCGGGAGGTGCGGGGAATCCTCCCGGTAGCGACGCTCGATGAACTCGAACCATATGTAGAACCGCTGGCCGAGGGTATCCTCCGGGTCGTCGGCTTTTACCGGAGCGTCGGCACGCATGCATTCAACGTCTCGATCTTCTTCGATGCCCCCGGAAAAGCGGGGCAAGGCCATCGTGCCTTCTGTTCCATCATCGCACGGCTGAACCCGAATACCTTCTCCATGTGCGACTCGGCGTTCATGGAGCGCCTGCACCTGGAACCGGTCATCCTGACGCTTCCAGAAGACCTCGGCGCGCTCTTCCGGGCGAAAAAGTAATTTTGAGCCGTATCGATTCTCTCCCTATGACGGGCCCGCGTGGATTCCTGATCGGCGGCCTGGTGGTCAACGACGTCTTGACGTTCCGGATGGATCACGCCCCCTACGACAGGGTCAGGGGTTCGGGCATCGGACGGGGGGGGCCGAAGTACGCGATCGAGGAGATGACGGAAGAGCGGATGATGATCTCTTTGCCGTAGGTGGTGAGATGGGATCCAACTGTCTCTCACGATCTGCATTGGGCGATATTCTGCAGTAACACTGGCACGGATTTTAAGGGGGCTGTGCATCTGCCCCCGCACCTAGCGGTGCTTACACTCCTGCTCCCACCCTTCGGGTGCTCACGCTCCGGCCCTTCGGCTCATCGCGGCTGGAAGCCTAACGGCCTCTCAAGCTCCGGACATTGTCCGTCGCACCTTCGGCCAGTCGCATGTCGTATCTCTTGTGCTTGAACTCTGAACAGATACATGCCTCTCAATTGCGATCTTTAGATCCTAGTGCATCGATTCCAAAATAACAGACCATATCAGGTCTTCGTCTTATCCCCCTATGAAGCGCTCTCCTCCGTCCCCCACCCCGCCCGCGCTGCGCGCTCCTCCCCCGCCCCCTCCCGGGGGCGAGGGCAGTCATGGCGATATCCGGTGGAAAGCCGCGTCAGGGGGTGGTGCTGACGCCGGTTTCCCGAAAGACCAAGACGAATCGGTCAGGGAGAACCTGTTTCTAACTAGTTCTCCCCCGGGATCGCCCCGTGCAGTGGACCGTGGTGGCCTTCGCACCTTCGCACCTTCGCACCTTCGCACCTTCGCACCTTCGCACCTTCGCACCTTCGCACCTTCGCACCTTCGCCCTTCGCGACCGCCGACGAGATCCTCGGGGCCATCGGGTTTGAGACCACCCGCAAAGCACGGGCCTGGTCGGACGAGGACGTCGTTCTTCGG